>CAZIRH010000283.1:0-6586 GCA_964541065.1 uncultured Solibacteraceae bacterium | reverse complement strand
TGGGAGCCGCTGATGCGTCGCCCCCCGGCCAGCGGGCTGGCGGGCGTGCCAGGGTGGTTGGACCGGTTGCTGTACCTGCCTCTGGCCTGCGAGGCGGCTGCTGTGGGCGCGGGCCTGGATCTGCCGCTGGGCCAGTCGCTGGTGCTGATTGGGGAAAAACGCTGAGGCGGCGCCCTGCTACTGGGGCCGCGAGAGAGCCACTTCGTCGCCGGCGGTGAGGCCTGCGACGACCACGACCTGTCTGCTGTTGCCGGGGCCCAGCGTGATGGCGCGCCGCTCAAAGCCGCCTGGGCCCTTCACGTAGGTCACCGTACTGCCGCCCTCGGCCAGCACCGCATCCCGCGGGATCAGCAGCACGCCCTCCAGGCGCTGGACTTCCACCTCCACCCAAGCCGAGAGGTCGGGGATGAGGCGCGCATCGCTGCCTTGGATGGCCACGCGCGCCGGAACGGTGCGCACATAGAGGCTCTCCCGGCCTCCGCGCACGGCCAGGGCGCCGATCGAGTACACGTAGCCCCGGAAACGCAGGTCCGGAAAAGCATCCAGGCCGATCGTGGCGGGCTGACTGATCCGGAGCTGGCTGCTCTCGCTTTGATTGACTGCGGCCTCGACCTGCATGCTGGAGGGATCGACGATCTTCATAATGGGCTGGCCCGGGGACACCTGGTCGCCTTCCTGGATCTGCGCCATTTCGGAGCCGCGGAAGATCTGCTGCATCACGATCAGGCCGTTCATGGGCGCCTTCATCTCGAACTTGACGATATCCCCGAGGTGGCGGTTCAGATGGGCCTGGTTAAGGTCGCGGGTGATCTCCAGGATGCGGATCTCGGCCTGGTCGCCTTGGCGGGTGGCCGCCACATCGGCTTCCTGCTGCTTGTAGGTGGCCTCGGCTTCGTCGAGGTTCAACTGGAGCAGTTCGCGTTCCACGTCGGTCTTGACCTCGGCGGTACGGTACTCCAGGCCGGCCTTCTCGAAACCCGAACGGGCCACCCGCAGGGTCTGCTGGAGGTTGCCCCAATCTACGGCCTGCTCCGCCCGGCGCTTGAGGATGTCCTGCTCGGACTGCGCGACCGTGTCCCGGGTGTCATCAATGTGGTCTTGGGCACTCTGGATGTCCAGTTGGGCCACCAGGTCGCCCTTCTTGACCATGGAGCCGGCCTTGGCCAGCTTGACCAGGGTCAGGTTGCCGCGCTGGTCCGGCCCGCGAAACACCGGGATGCTCATCAAGGCGAAGTTGCGGGCCGAGCTCTGCCCGGTCAGCCGGATGGTTCGGATCAGGGTGCCCAGGGCAGCCTTGGCGGTCTTGACCGAGGTGGCGGCGGCCGCCGGGGTGCTCTGTTGCGGTTTAGGCCGGAGCAAGTAGGCGGTAGCCAAGACCGGCACCAGCAGGATCGCCAGCAGTCCGAGCCGGTAGCGCAGCCGCCCTCCGGGCTGGGCTGGCGCGGGGGCAGGGGGGACAACTCCAGGAGGGGGAACGCTCTTGGGGGCTGGACGGCCGTATGCGGACATTTATCCCTCAGTCTACTAGACGCACGACCCAATATGAAGGGCGCACCGGCAGCGGGGGAGGTTACCTCTCCCGGCGCCGGGCCAGCGCCCTCTACAGGACCGGCCCTAACCTGCCGTTCTAATCCCCGGTGCCGACACCGAAAACGCCACCGGCGCTGGTTGGGGCGCTCGGCCTGCCGGGTGAGGGGTGGCCAGCCGAACTCCGTCGCTTCGCCAAGGTCGTGTACCCCGCGTGTGGGCGCCTGGAGAGGCGTTTCACGGCCCATCTGCGCGCGCAGGGTCTTGACCCCAGGCAGCGCAAGGCCCTCCAAGCTGTCACCGCCGGCGCAGCGGCCCGCATGGTGTGGCGTGGCCAGCGGTTCCCGGCGTTCCTCGAGCAGGTCGACTACAGCGGGCGCCGCCTGGCCAAGCTGAATCTGCCTCCCAGCACCGTGCTCGCAGTGCTGGGCGAGTACGACCGCATGCTCGAGGCGGAACTGCCGGAGCCGTCGTCCGGCTTCGGCTGGCTCCGGCGGCAGTTCAACGCCTGCGTCGCCATCACGTTGAACAACGCCTTCTATCAGGTCCGGGAAGCCGAGACTTCGGTGTTCTATGAACTGGGCCGCGCGGAACTGGAAGCCCGGACCCGCGCCGAGCTGGCGGCCCGCTGCGAGCAGATCTTGACCCGCTTCTGCCAGGGGCAGGCCGGGCGGGTCTTGCTCCGGGAGGACGGCACGCTGGGCGGCGGGGAGCGGGTGCGGAGGCTCTCCAGGCCCCGCTACTTGGTGCGCGGCCAGCCCGGGCAGCAACTGGTGCTGGAGCCGCAATGGCGCCGCCGGTACGCCTTCTGCTGGTCGGTTCCTGTGTTCTTTCAGGGCCGCCTGGCGGCGGTGATGCAGTTCGCCTTCTCCAAAGAGTACCGGTGGCTGCCTGGAGAACTGCAACTACTGGCGGCGGCGGGAGAACGCTGCCTGCTGGCCTGCGAGAAAGTCCACTTGATGGAAGAGCTGGCGCTGCGGGAAGCGCAGATCCGCAAGCTGGCGGCGGACATGCTTCAAGTCGAGGAAGCCGAGCGGCGGCGCATCAGCCGGGAACTGCACGATGAGGCTGGCCAGTTGCTCTTGTACCTGCGGCTTCAGTTGGAGATGCTCGAGCGCCTGGTCCCGGAGCAGCACAGCCCGGTGCGGCAAGGGCTGGCCGGGGCGCGGGAGCTGCTCGAGCGGACCATCGTCGAGATCCGCCGACTGCTGGCGGACTTGAGCCCCGCCGTGCTGGAACAACTGGGCCTGGCGGCGGCCTTGCGGCAGTTGGCGCACCGCTTCCGGAGCACGCACCCCATCGAGGTGGAGTTGCGCCTGAGCCGCCTGGGCGCGCTCTCCTCCCGGGTCAGCAATGTGGTCTACCGCTTGGTTCAGGAGTGCCTGAATAATGTGGCCAGGCATTCCTCTGCCCGCAGGGTAATGATTTCCCTCAAAAGAGACGATACAGGGCTCAAGCTCCGTGTCAGCGACGATGGCGTGGGTTTCGACATCGAGAAGGCGCTCACCAGGCAGGGAAGCTACGGACTGGCGGGCATCCGGGAGCGGGTGGCCCTGCTGGGCGGCCTCTACGAAGTGCGGAGCCGTCCCGGGGGGGGAACCGCGATCTCGGTCGATCTGCCGACAGAGGGGTAGGGTGGCCGGGAGGAGGCGCTGGTCCGGCCAGGGGCACCTGCTCGGGGAACCGGCGTCTGGTTGACAGTGGGGGAGACTGAGAGCTATGCCCAAGATTCGCGTTCTGTTGGCCGACGATCATACGCTGTTCCGACAGGGCGTCAGGACCCTGATCAACGCGGAGACGGACATGGAAGCGGTCGGCGAGGCCGCCAATGGAGGCGAGGCCATCAACAAGGCGACCGAGCTGCGTCCTGACGTCGTGCTGATGGACATAGGGATGCCAGGCTTCAGCAGCTTTGAGGCCACGCGGCAGATCCGCAAGAACCGTCCCGAAACCAAGGTGCTTTACCTGACCATGTACGACGATGAAGACTACCTGGTGGAAGGCATGGAGTCCGGAGGCAGCGGCTACGTGCTCAAGGACAGCCCGGCGCAGCAGTTGCTGGCCGCGGTCCGGGACGTCCAGCGGGGCGGCAGCTTCCTCAGTCCCCGCATGCTGTCGCAACTGGTGGACGACTTCCGCTCCCGCATCAAGTCCGCCACCCGCCTGCCCCGCTTCGCCACCTTGACGGCCCGCGAGAGACAGGTCCTGAAGATGCTGGCCGAAGGCAGCTCAGTCAAGGAGATAGCCTGCGATCTGAACCTCAGCGTCAAGACCGTCGAGGCGCACAAGTTCAACCTGATGCGGAAGCTGGACATCCACAACAAAGCCCAGCTCGTGCAGTACGCTATCCAGAGGAAGGTCATCCGGATCCCCACGCTGGACTGAAGTGACGGGCACTCTAGCCCACCGGTACCAGAACGGTTAGATCTTGCGCCGCCGATCCCCTAGAATGTAAAGTTGAGGACGACTCGCCGCCCCCCTGGAGGACGGCAGGGTGCTGGTCATGGGCGTGGCGTACACGGACACCGAGCGCGGCTCCTGGATGGTCCAGGGTCACCCCGTTCGCATCGAATACTCTTCCGCCCTCATCGAAGAGATCTGCACCGCGGCCATTGAGGGACTGTGGCGCATGCGGCGCGGCGGCGTCGAGGTCGGGGGCGTGCTCTTCGGCACCCACCGCGGCCAGCAGGTCCACATCCTGGCGTTCCGGCCGATGGCGTGCGAGCATGCCTGCGGCCCGTCCTTCACGGTATCCGAGAAAGATCTGCGGGGGCTGGAAGAGCTCCTGGAAGCCGCCCGGCACGATGGTACGTTGAGGGGCCTCGAACCCGTGGGGTGGTATCACTCGCACACCCGCTCGGAGATCTTCCTTTCGGCCGAGGATCTGGATTTCTACTACCGTTACTTCCCCGAGCCCTGGCAGGTGGCCATGGTGATCCGGCCCGCACAGTTCGGCCCCAGCCGCGTGGGTTTCTTCTTCCGCGAGGCGGACGGTTCCGTGCGCTCCGAGGCCAGCTACCTGGAGTTCTCGGTGAAGCCGCGGCGGCGGTCGGCGCCTCCGCCGCCGGCGGAGCGCCGCGAGGGACTCCCCGCAGGTGCCGCCCCGGCGCCGGTTCTGACGGCGGGCCGGGAGGCGTGGCCAGCCCCGGCGGAAACGCCCGAGCCTACTCCGCCCCCTTCGTTCGCGCTGGTCGAGCACAAGTCGTCACCGAAATGGGTTTGGCTGCTACTGGCGCTGTTCATGGCGGTCGCGGCGGCGGGGTACGGGGTCCGGACCTACTGGGCGCGTCCCTCCGGGCAAGCCCTCTCGCTGAAGGTCATGGACATGGACGGGCAACTGCTCATCGAGTGGGACCGTACGGCCCGGCCGGTGCAAGAGGCCCGGGGCGCCGTCTTCGAGATCCTGGACGGCAGCGAGCGCCAGGTGGTGGAGATGGACGGGGAGCGCCTGCGGGAGGGCAGCATCACCTACGCGCGGCGCACCGACCGGGTGGACGTGCACTTCCGCGTCGAGCGGCCCGGCGCCCAGCCCGTTCACGAGTTCCTCCGCTTCCTGGGACAGCCGCCGCCCGTCAGGCCCACCGTCGAGCATGCCGAAGCCATCCGCCAGCGGGACGAGCTGCAACAGCAGGTCGAGAAGATGCGGGCAGACCTGGCCCGCAGGAACGCCCAGATCCGCCGCCTCCAGCAGCGCGTGGCTCGGCCCCCCGAGAACTGACTCGCTGCGGTCTAATAGGAGCTTCGGAGGTTCCAACCATGTCCGTACTGCTGACTGGCGGAGCCGGCTACATCGGCAGTGTGACGGTGGAGCTGCTGCGCCAGCGCGGCGCGGACGTGGTAGTGCTTGACGACCTTTTCCGCGGCCACCGCGGCGCCGTGCCCCCGGAGATTCCCTTCTACCGGGGCAACGTGGGCGACGGTGCGCTGGTCGGGCGCATCGTCCGGGAGCACGGCGTCGAGGCGTGTATCCACTTTGCGGCGCTGGCGCTGGTGGGGGAGTCGGTGGCGGACCCGGCGCACTACTACGAGAACAATGTCGCCCAGGGCGCGGCGTTGCTGGGCGCGCTGGTCGCCTCGGGCGTGCGGCGCTTTGTGTTCTCCTCGACCTGCGCCGTGTACGGCGAGCCCAAGGTGGTTCCGATACCGGAGGACCATCCGCAGTGGCCGGCCAGTCCCTACGGCTGGTCGAAGTTCTTTCTCGAGCGCATGCTGGAGGGCTGCGACCGCGCCTACGGGCTGCGCTTCGTGTCGCTGCGGTATTTTAATGCCGCCGGCGCCACGCCGGACCACGGCGAGCACCATCAACCGGAGACCCATCTGGTTCCCAACGTGCTGGCGGCGGCGCTGGGGCATCTCCCGCGTGTGTCGGTGTTCGGCGCCGACTACCCGACTCCCGACGGCACGGCCATCCGCGACTACATTCACATCGCGGACCTCGGCGCCGCGCACCTGCTGGCGCTGGACTACCTGCGCCAGGGCGGCGCCTCCGAGTTTTTCAACCTGGGCAACGGCAAAGGCTACTCGGTGATGGAAGTGATCGAGGCGGCCCGGCGGATTACGGGCCGCCCCATCCCGGCGAAGCTGGAGCCGCGGCGGCCCGGAGATCCGGCGCGCCTGGTGGCCTCGGCCGAGCGCGCGCGCCGCGTGCTGGGCTGGCAGCCCGCCTATCCGGGACTCGAGACCATCATCCGCACCGCCTGGGAGTGGCACCGGGCGCATCCGGAGGGCTACGCAGAGCCAGAGGCATAATCCGCACTCCATCGCCACACTCCGGATCAGAATCGCACTTGACCGCCGATGTACAATCCAGACATGGGAAACGATCAGTTCTCCAGACGGCACTTCTTCTATGGCGCCCTGCTGGCCGGGGCGGTCCCGGCGGCGGGGTTTGGCAGTGCGCCCTCGCTGAAACGTTTGGGCTACAAGTCGCCCAATGAAAAACTGAACCTCGCCGGCATCGGCGCCGGCGGCCAACCCTTCGCGGACTTGCGCAATGCGGCAGCCGGCGTGGAGAACGTCGTGGCGCTGGCGGACGTGGATTGGGACCGCGGCGCGCAAG
>CAZIRH010000282.1:0-6607 GCA_964541065.1 uncultured Solibacteraceae bacterium | reverse complement strand
CGACTACGTGGTCGAGGCCATCCTGCAAGTCCACGCGCGCCGCCAGGAGATCCGCGGGTTCGAGATCACCTCCGAACCCCCCTTCCTGCGCCACTTCAGCGCCCGCTTCCATCCCGCCCCGTAACCGCGTACAATTGTCCTGACACGGAGGCCCCTATGTTCCGCGCCCTATCGGGTTTCAAGGCCAAGTATCACTACCTGACGGTGCTGGTCGCCTCGGATTTCGACGCCTGGCACGTCACCGTGCACGGCCCGGGCGTCTGCATCAACGGCGGCCGCCAGTTCAGCGAAAGCAAGGCCAAAGAGCACGCGCGCATGTGCGCCGCCGACTACATTCACCGCGAGAAGACCGAGGATCTGCCGGTTCTGGAACAAGTGGAGTGGGAGCCGCTCGCGCCCGGGGAGTGGCTGAACTGGCGGACGTGACGGCCGGACGCCTGATGTCTTGTCATCAAGGGCTGGTCGCGCTATGATGTCATTGTGCGTACAACCTTGACTCTGGAGCCCGACGTGGCCCTGCGCCTCAAGCGCAGGGTCCAGCGGCGCGGAATCTCCTTCAAGCAGGCGGTCAACGACGCCCTCCGGGCCGGCCTGAGGGCTACCGAAGAGCCGCCGCTGCCAAAGTTCCGCGTCGAGCCTTTCGCCTGCGGCCTCAAGCCAGGGATCGACCCGGACAAGCTCAACCAACTGCTGGACGAGTTGGAGGTCGAAGCCTTTCGGGAGAAGATGCTCCGTGATCATCCCGGACGTTAACGTCCTCGTCTACAGCCACGACTCGGAATCCGCCGGGCACGCCCAGGCCAGGGCTTGGTGGGAAGAAACCCTCAGCGGTCCCCGCACCGTCGGTCTTCCGTGGGTCAGCGTGCTGGGGTTCATCCGCATCATGACCCACCCCAGGATAATGCGCAGCCCGGTGCGGCCTCGTGATGCGATTTCCCGCGTCCGCACGTGGCTGGCACGCCCGCAGGTGGAGATCCTCACACCCGGCGAGCGGCACGCCGAGATCCTGTTCGGACTGCTGGAGGAGCTCGGCACCGCGGGCAACCTCACTACCGACGCGCACCTGGCCGCGCTGGCCATCGAGTACCAGGCCGAGCTGGTCTCCACCGACGCCGATTTCGCCCGCTTCCCCCGCCTGCGGTGGTTCAACCCGCTGGCGCGGAGGCGTTGAGCGCCGGGCAGCCCCTACCTCAGCGGCTGGAGAATCTTCGCGCCCGCCGGTGAGCTACTTCCTGGAGGCGTCGTTGGCCCGGATGGTCCACAGGTAAACGGTGCGACCATCGACGTCGATCTCCTGGTCGGGTTGCCAGTCCCCCATGTCAAAGGTTTGCGACACCACCCGCGTGCCCGGTTTCAGCTCCTTCCACAGCTTCGGACGCAGCTTGACGTTGAGTGAGGACAGCAGATACAGCGTCACCACCGTAGCCGGCTTGATGTCGGCTTGGAACAGATCTTCGTTGCGGAACGTCACCCGATCGGTGACGCCGGCCTGCTGGGCGTTCTCCCGCGCTTCCTTGATCCGCTGCGGGTCGATGTCGATTCCGACCCCGCGGGCACCGAAGTCCCTGGCAGCCGCGATGACGATCCGCCCGTCGCCCGAGCCCAGATCGTACACCACGTCGTTCTTGGTGACTTTGGCCAGCTTCAACATCCCCTCGACCACTTCGGGGGGCGTCGGCACGAACACTACATCCGGGCTGTGCAGCGGCTTGGGCTCCTGCGCTACGGCATACGCCGCCGCCACAGTCAGAACTAGCAGTACAGTGCAGGCCTTCTTGGCAAATCTCGTGAGCATCCTATTTGGTCTCTCCTTCCGGTTTCCGGACTACCCAGTATACACGGACTGCGGGGCCGTGGCGGGCTGTCCCATCGGGGGCGGCGGTTTCCACCCCTACCTGAGCGGTTTCAGGATCTTCATGTCCGCGGGCAGCAGGAAGAGGTTGTCGCTCAGGCCGCGGTTGATGGCGACACTGTCGGAGTAGAGCTCGAAGATCTTCTCCCCGCTGCGGTAGCGCTGGATGGTGAAGGGCCACTGTACGCCGCCGCCCACGTCGCGGTACTTGCCATAAATGGCCACCTCTTCGATGCGCTCGCGCGTCTTGGGGTCGCGCCGGTAGAAGACCTGCCGCACCGGCAGCTTGGCGGCCTGCTCGAAGAACACAGTCACCGTGCGGTTGTCCGCGTCGATGATGTTGACCACCTCGACCGGCCGGTTGTCGAGAACCTCGCTGCCCTGGCGCTCGAAGATCAGGCCCGGCTCGCCCAGCCGCTGCCGCAACAAGTAGAAGACGTTGTGCAGCGTGCTGTCGCGGTAGCGCTCCACCGTCTCCGAGGGCAAGGGCCGCGCCCCGCGGAAGGTGATCTGGTAGCCCTGGCCGTCGGCGAACAGCACCGCCCCGCTGTTTTCCTCCTTGCCGAAGGACTGCCGCTCGCGCACGTAAAGGCTCGCCGGCCCGGGCGGCGTTGGCCGCGTCAGATACCGCGTGTAGATGGTCGCCCGGGACAGCCCGCTCAGCTCTTCGCGGAAGAAGGAGTAGGCCCGGCCGCTCTCCACACGGTCCTGCATGGTGAGGAAGCGCTCGCCACCCAGCGCTGCCAGGGCCTCATCGACGATCCGCTTGCCGCGCTCCTCCTTGCTCTGAGCGAGCGCAGTACACACCCCGATCAGCGTCAGCCAGAAAACCCGCATCGGGACTATTCGTACCGCAGCGCCACCACCGGGTCAAGCCGGGCCGCCTTGGCCGCCGGCCAGATGCCGAAGAACAGCCCTACGCTCAGCGACACGACCACCCCCGCGGTCACCGCCCACACCGGCACGGTGGTGGGCAGGTTCGGGAATATCAGGTGCGAGGCCAGCGAAACCAGCCACCCGAATAACATCCCCAGCAGGCCCCCCAGCCCGGTCAGCACCACCGCCTCGGTGAGAAACTGCACGATGATGTCGCTGCGCCGCGCCCCCACCGCCTTCCGCACGCCGATCTCCCGTGTCCGTTCGGTCACCGACACCAGCATGATGTTCATCACGCCGATGCCGCCCACCAGCAGTCCGATCGAGCTCAGCACCACCACCACCAGCGCCGTCACCGCCATCAGGTTGCGGAACTGCTCGAGCATCTGCTCGGGCGTGGAGATGGCGAAATTGTCGGGCTTGTTGTGAGGCACCCGGCGCTCGATCCTCAGGACGACCCGCGTCTCGTCCATGGCCGCGGCCAGGCGGCCGGGCTGGGCGATGATGATCAGGAAGTGCTCCTGCGCGTTGGGGAACATCTTGCGCATGGTGAAGTAGGGCAGCAGGATCCGGCGGTCCTCCTCGCCGGGAAACGAGGCCGCCGGGCGCTCCATCGCCCCGATGATCTGGAACTGCTTCCCGTTGACCTCGATCCACTTGCCCACCGGATCGACGTTGGGGAACCACGACTTCTGGAGGTCCTCGCCGATCACCACCACGGGCATGCGGTGCTCGTTGTCCGCTTCGCTGAGGAAACGCCCGAACCTCATCACCGTGCCGCCCGCCGCGTAGTTCGCCTCCGTACCCCCCAGCTCGAAGTTGTAGAGATCGTCGCCCTTGTACCGCGCCCGGTCGAACCCGCCCCGCACGAACATGTTGGGGCTGAGCAAGTAGGGGCTCACGTACCTCACCGACGGGCACCGCTCGGACAGGGCCCGCGCGTTCTCCAGGCTTATCGGCTTGCGCAGCCGCTCCTCGGTGGACAGGTTCCCAAAGCGCACCCCGAAGTCGAACTTGAAGACCAAGATGGTCTCCGGGCCCATGCTGCGGAAAACGTTGCTGATCGCGTTGTCCAGCCCGGTGACGATCGAGCCCACGGCAATCACCGTGCCCGTGCCGATGATCACCCCCAGCACGGTCAGGAGGCTGCGCAGCTTGTGCTCCCAGACCGTGCCCAACGCCATGCGCGTGCCCGCGCCGAGATCGCCCCAGGTCATTTCTCCCACCGCAACGCTTCGATTGGATCCATCTTGGCCGCCGCCCGCGCCGGGTAGATCCCGAAGAACAGCCCCACCACGGCCGACAGACCCACCCCTACCACCACCGCCGACAATGGCATGGCGGCCGGCACGGGCGTTCCGCGGTCCACCGCGATCGTGATCACCCACGCCAGCAACACCCCGATGACGCCCCCGGCTGCCGCCAGCATCGAGGACTCCACCAGGAACTGGTTCAGAATGTCGCGCCGCCGCGCCCCCACCGACTTGCGAATCCCGATCTCGTGCGTCCGCTCGGTCACCACCGCCATCATGATGTTCATGATCACCACCCCGCCCACCACCATGAACAGCGAGACCACCGCCAGGGCGGTGGCGGAAATGACCCCCGTCAGCCGGTCCCACTGCTCCACCAGAGTGTCGGAGGTGAAGATCCCGAAATTGTCCTCCTGGTTGGGACGCAGATGCCGCCAGGCCCGCAGCAAGGCGCGGATCTCATCCTGGGCCTGGTAGAAGCGCTCGCGGTCAATCGTCTTGGCCGCGTAGCCCATCCCCAGCCGCGCGCCGTACATCTTGAAGTAGGTGTGGATGGGGATCATGACGAAGTTGTCACGCGACATGCCGAAAACGCTGCCCTGCTTCTTCGCCACGCCTACCACGTCGAACGGCCGCCCCTGCACGTAGATCACTTTCCCCAGCGGATCCACATTGGGGAAGAAGCGGTCCTTGAGATCGTTGCCGATGAGGGCCACGGCCAGCCGCCGCTCGTCTTCCGTATCGGTCAGGAACCGTCCCAGCGCCGGCTTGACGTTGGTGATCACGCCGATGTTGGTGCTCGCCCCCATCAGGCGGCAGTCCTCGATGATCTCCTTGCCGAAGTGCACGGGCACCCGCCGGCCGGTCTGCATGCCCAGGGCGCTGACCAGCGTGGCTTTCCCCTTGAGGAACTCGAATTCCTCGGGGCTGAGCTGCGGGTTCTTCTTCAGCATCTCCACGAACTTCTTCGGATCGAAGCGCCCCATCATGGGGAACCGCTCGACGCGGAACCCGTCCGCCCCCATGTCGGAGACGGTCTCAGCCACGTAGACGTCCATGCCGTGGATCACCGACATGACCGCGATCAGCGTGGTGGTCGCCAGGATGATCCCCAACAGCGTGAGGAAACTGCGCAGTTTGCTGGAGCGCAGCGAGGCCGCCGCGACAGACATAGCTTCAACGAAGGAGGCGGTAGACTTCACTGAATAAACAAAGACGACCGCTGCGACCCTTTTGTTCCATGCTTTTCGGGGCACAAGCTTGTGATAATCAAAGTCTTCGGAGGAAGCCTCATGCGCCTCACCCGCCGCAACCTCTTGATGAGCACGGCCGCAACCGCCGCCGCGCAACCGCCGGCCAAACCGCCCGCTCCGGCGCCCCCGCCGCCCCGAGGCCCCGGCTGGTCCGGCTCCTGCCGGACCTTCCGTGGCGACGCGCTCCGCGAAATCGCCTTCCCGCTGGGCGGCATCGGCACGGGCACCGTCTCCCTGGGCGGCCGGGGCGACCTCCGCGACTGGGAGATCTTCAACCGCCCCAACAAAGAAAGCGTGCTCCCGCTCACCTTTGCGGCCTTGCGCCTGGCCGGAGGCGGCCTGGCGAAGCCGCTCATTCGCGTGCTCGAACGCCGCCCCCTGCCCCCTTTCAGCGGCGGCTCCGGCGTCCCCCGCGAGACCGCCCTGGGCCTGCCCCGCTTCCGCGAGGCCGTCTTCACGGGCGCCTACCCCTTCGCCCACCTCCGCTTCCAGCAACCCGGCTTCCCGGTGGATGTCGCGCTAGAAACCTTCAACCCCATGATTCCCCTGGAGACCGACGATTCCGGCTTGCCCGTGGCTCTGCTCACCTACAGCCTCACCTCGCGGGCGCCGTCCAACCTCCAGGCCGCCCTGGCCTTCTCCCTCATGAACCCCGTGGGGTACGATGGCACCACCCGGCTGCGCGGGCGCCGCGCCCCCTTCTTCGGCGCCAACCTCAACGAGTTCCGCTCCGAGCCCGGCCTGCGCGGCCTGCTTCTAGGCTCGCAGAAATACCCGCGCGACTCCGTCCGCTTCGGCTCGATGGCCCTGGTGACCACGGTCGAGGAGGTCTCCTATCGCCTCGAATGGGAGCACGGCGCCTGGTGGGACGAGTTCCAGAAATGGTGGGACGAGTTCCTGGACAAGGGCCGCTTTGCCGGCACACCGTCCAAACCCTCCGCCGACGGCGCCACAGAGTACGCTACCCTGGCCGCCCACTTCGACCTCCAGCCCGGCGAAACAAAAAGGGTGCTGTTTGTTCTGGCCTGGCACTTCCCCAACACCGAGAACTACTGGACGGACGAAGCGGAGCACAAAGGCCGGCCTCTCCGCAACTGGTACGGTTCCCGCTTCGCCTCGGCCTTCGAGCCGGCAACCTACGCCGTTCGCAACCTGGCCCGCCTGCGCGAACGCTCCGAGCGCTACCGCGACCTGCTGCACGGCTCAACCCTGCCGCCGGCGGTCATCGACGCCGCCTCCAGCCAGGCCTCCATCCTGCGCACCAACACGGTCATGGTCATGGAGAACAAGCTCACCCTGGCCTTCGAGGGCTGCAACAACAACGCCGGCTGCTGCCCCATGAACTGCACCCACGTCTACAACTACGAGCAGAC
>CAZIRH010000281.1:0-6620 GCA_964541065.1 uncultured Solibacteraceae bacterium | reverse complement strand
CAAGGTGGTGGACGCCATCCGGAACAACAATATCATCGTACCCGCGGGCATGCTGCAAGAGAACTACCACCTCTACCTGACCACGGTGACCGGGTTGATGCGCAACCGGGAAGACATCGAGAACACGGTGGTGGACGTGGTGAAGGGCACGCCCGTGCTGATCAAGAACCTGGCGCGGGTGGTCTCGGGCGAGCGACCGGTCTACAACATCGTGACTGCGGACGGGCGGCCGGCGGTGCTGGTCAACGTGCTCCAGCAGCCCGACGGAAACGCCGTCGAGATCGCCGATGCGGTCAACCAGGAGCTGAAGAACATCCGTAAAACCCTGGCTTCGGACATCAATCTGAGCGTTTTCTACGACCTGTCCATCCAGGTTCGCGATTCGATCGGCAGCGTGACGGAAAGCATTCTGATCGGGCTGGGCCTCTCCATCGCGGTTCTGGTGGGGTTCCTGAAGAGCTGGCGCACCACGGTGGTGGCCGGCCTGGTCATTCCTGTCGCCATCCTCATCGCGATCGTGTTCATGAAGCTGTTCCACATGAGCTTCAACGTGATGACGCTGGGGGGCCTGGCGGCCTGCATCGGCGTGGTGATCGACGACGCCATTGTGATGGTCGAGAACATCATCGTGCACCTGTCGCTGGGGCAGACGGCTTACGATGCCTCCAAAAGCGCGATCCAGGAGCTGACGCCGGCGCTGATCGGCTCGACCCTCACGCCCATCGTGGTGTTCGTGCCGCTGGTGTTTTTGGGCGGGATCACTGCGGTGTTCTTCCGGGCGCTGGCCATGACCATGGTGACGGCGCTGCTGGCCTCGCTGTTCCTGGCGATCTTCTTCACGCCGGTCCTGGCGCGGGTTTTCTTCCGGAGGCCGGCCGGGACGGCGCCGGTGGGACTGGAAGAAGCGGAGCAGGCGGGCGAGGGCCGCATCATGCGCTGGCTGACGGCGCGCTACGAGGCCGCGCTGCACTGGTCGCTGGCGCACACGCGCTGGATGCTGTTCGCGCCAGTGGTGATCCTGGCGGGATCGGCCTTCCTGTATTCCCGGCTTGGGAGCGGCTTCTTTCCGGAGATGGACGAGGGCGCGTTCGTGCTCGACTACATCATGCCGGCGGGCACCTCGCTCCAGGAGACCGACCGGGTGCTGCTGCACATCGAGGAGTTCCTGCGGGAGACCCCGGAGGTCGAGAGTTACTCGAGACGCACCGGGGCGCGGCTGGCCCTGGCCATCGCGGAGCCGAATACCGGGGATTTCCTGGTGAAGCTGAAGCGGAGCCGGAGACGCTCGGTGGAAGAGGTGACCACCGAACTGCGCCAAAAGATCACGCACAGCGAACCCGCCATCGAGGTCGAGTTCCCACACATTCTAGAAGACCTGATCGGCGACCTGGCTTGGTCGCCGCAGCCCATCGAGATCAAGGTCTACCACGACGATGAAGCCACCTACAAGGCGGTGGCCAAAGAGATCGAGGACTGGCTCCCCAAGGTCAAGGGCGTGGTCGATATTGTGAACCAGACCCTCGTGATCGGGCCGTCGATGAACTTCCGGGTGAACCTGGAAAAGGCGCAGCGGGCGGGCTTCGGAGTCCGCGAGGTGGCGGACCTGGAGTCGCAGATCCTGGACGGCGAGGTGGCCTCGAACATGATACGCGGAACCCGCCTGATCGGGATTCGGGTACGCTACCCCTTGGAGCATCGCGACTCGATCGAGAAGCTGAAGTCGTCGCTGATCACCTCGCCGACCGGCGTCACCGTGCCGCTTTCGAGCATCGCCGACCTCGAAGTCGAGCAAGGGCAGACCGAGATACTCCGCGACAACCTGCGCAACACCTCGGCGGTCACGGCGCGGCTGCAAGGCCGCGACCTGGGGTCCGCGATGGGGGAGATCCGCGACCGCCTGTTCAAGGAGGTCCGCATCCCGCCGGGCACAGACATCGAGTTCGGCGGACTGTACCGCATCCAGCGCGAATCGTTCCTGGGGCTGACCCAGGTGCTGCTGAGCTCGATCCTGCTGATCTTCATCATCCTGATCTTCGAGTTCCGCTCGCTGTCGCACCCGATCGCGATCCTGCTGGCCACCATCCTGTGCGGGTCGGGGGCGCTGCTGGCGCTGTATTTGACGGGCTCGACCCTGAACATCTGCTCGTTCATGGGCACCATCATGGTGGTGGGCATCGTGCACAAGAACGGCATTCTGATGCTGGACGCGGAGCAGCATTTCTCCGCGCAGGGCTATCCGCTGCGGGAAGCGATTTTCCAGGCCGGCCGCCGCCGGCTGCGCCCCATTCTGATGACCGCGCTGGCCACGATTTTCGGGATGCTCCCGCTGGCCCTGAACGTAGGCTCCGGCGCGCAGCTCCTGCAACCGCTGGCCATCGCCGTGATCGGGGGCGTCGCCGTTTCCATGGTGCTGTCGCTGCTGATCACCCCGGTGCTGTTCTACCGGTTGCGGGAGCGAGGGCTGTAAGGTTCAAGAATCCGGAACCGCCGACGGAACAGCGGCGTTGATCCAGCCCGGGTGGATCCGGAGCGGCTGGCCCGGCTGCCGATCGTCATCCTCGGCGGCCTGCTCACCTCCACCGTCCTCAACCTCTTCCTCATGCCTCCCCTATACCACCGCTTCGCCTCCCGCGCCGCGACACCGCACTCGTAGCGGCTCTGGGGCGTAGAACCTGAGAGTCACCGGCCGCCGCAGCCTATTCGTCCTCCGTTCTCAGGGCCGCAAGCACTCCTTCCCTGCGCCTGCCCTCCCGGCCCCGCTATCCTCAAGCCGGGTACCACTATGGCGTCCCACCGCCAGCTCGAAGCCACCCCGGGCATCCCTCCCGAGCCTGGCCCGGTTCCCCTGCCACCCGCGTGGACCCGCTGCCCTCCTGCCCCACCGCCGCCGACACCTGCCGGCCCAGACAGATTCAGGCCGCTGGCCATGCTCGCCGAACTCAAGAAGGGGAAGCGATGAAGGGCCATCTCAAGAAGCGGAGCCAGCGGTCCTGGTCGGTCGTGATCTACCTGGGGCATGATCCCGCCACGGGCAAGGACCGCCACAAGTGGCACACCGTCCACGGGAACAAGAAGGCGGCAGAGCGGGAGTTGACACGGCTCCTCCGGGAGCTCGACACCGGCGCCTACGTTGACACGGCTAGGGTCACGGTCAAGGAATACCTGGGGAGGTGGCTTCAGGACTACGCCAGGGTGAACGTGGCCGGCAAGACCTTCGAGCGGTACACGGCCATCGTCAACCATCATCTGGCCCCGGCCCTTGGCTCCCTGCCCCTGGCGAAGCTCCAGCCGCTCCACATCCAGGGGTGCTACTCCCAGGCGCTCCAGGGCGGCCGCAGGGACGGCAGGGAAGGCGGCCTGTCGCCGCAGACCGTGCTGCACCATCACCGCGTTCTAAGGCAGGCTCTCCAACAGGCGGTGCGATGGCAGCTCCTCGCCCGCAACCCTGCTGACGCCGTGGAACCCCCGCGGCCGCAGCCCCAGGAAATGCGTGCCCTCGATGAAGCGCAGACGGCGTGGCTGATCGACGCCGCCCAAGGCACGCGGCTCTACATCCCTGTCCTGCTGGCTGTCACCACCGGAATGAGGCGCGGGGAGATCCTGGCGTTGCGGTGGAGGGAGACGAACCTCGTCTCCGGCACCCTGTCGGTCTGCCGCTCGTTGGAACAGACCAAGGCCAGCCTGACGTTCAAGGAACCCAAGAGCCGGCATGGGCGCCGTGTACTGTCGCTGCCCCAAATGACCGTTGACGCCCTCCAAGAGCACAGGGGGCGCCAGGATGAGCGCAAGACCCTGCTCGGGACCGACTACCAGGACAACGATCTGGTGTGCTGCCGGGAGGACGGAACAGTCTGGCCGCCCTCGGCCTTCACCTCGGCCTACCGGGATCTACTCCGCCGCCGGGGAATGAAGCCCGTCCGCTTCCAGGATCTGCGCCACAGCCACGCCTCACAGCTTCTACGGGCGGGCGTTAGCCCCAAGGTCATCGCAGAACGGCTCGGGCACGCGCGGGTGGGGTTCACCTTAGACGTGTACTCGCATGTCCTGCCGGGGATGCAGGAAGAGGCCGCCCGCCTCGTGGACGCCGGCCTGGGCTCGGCCCTGGAGAAACAGCGCCGCCCGGTCGCATGAAGCGAAGAGCGGTTTCCAGCCGTTAGCAAACCGTTAGCACGACAGCTCCCCGATGGGAACTTGAGACCTCGGACTCCCGGAAGGCTTCCCCGTAAGCTATTGAAATCGCGGCTGGCGGAGAGGGGGGGATTCGAACCCCCGGTAGAGCTTTTAAGGCCCTACGACGGTTTAGCAAACCGCTCCTTTCGACCGCTCAGGCACCTCTCCGTGGTAGAGCGGGTCGCACCTAAATGGTAGCACAGCCGTCAAGCGCCGATCACGAGGAGGGCGGCTGCCGGGTACAATACATAGCCAGCACCGCTGCTGCGTGAGGAGGGATTGTGAAGCGGCTCTTGTTCGGCCTGCTCGCAGGGTGGGCCTCAACGACGTACCTGGCCTTGGCCCAGACGACGCCTCTGTACACGGTAGGGACCATCGCGGGCCGCGGGAAGCTGCCCTACCCGGGCGACGGGCGCGGGGCCACTTCGGTCAGCCTGTTCGAGCCCAACCGGGTGGCCTACGACCGTGATGGGAACCTCTACTTCACCGAGACGTACTACAACCGGGTGTTCCGGGTCTCGACCTCCGGAATCCTCTCGGTCGTAGCCGGCAACGGCGAAGCGGGCTTCAGCGGCGATGGAGGACCCGCCACCGCCGCCGCCGTGGGAACTCCCCTGGGGGTCGCGGTGGACTCCGCAAGGAACATCTACGTGGGCACTGCCAGCCGCATCCGGAAGATCTCGCCGGATGGCACCATCCGCACCATCGCCGGAACCGGCGAGACCGGCTATGCCGGCGACGGAGGACTCGCCACCGCCGCGCGTATCGGCGATCCCTTTGCCCTTGTGGTGGACTCCTCGGGCTACGTGTATTTTGCTGACGCGCCCAACCACGTCGTGCGGAAGGTCACCCCCTTCGGAGGCATCCTTACCGTGGCCGGCACCGGCGCCGCCGGGTTTTCCGGCGACCGCGGCCTGGCGACCGCGGCGCGCTTGAACCAGCCGGAGGGTCTGGCTCTGGATGCTGCCGGCAACTTGTACATCGCGGATCATGAGAACAACCGCGTCCGGCGGGTTGACGGGGACGGCGTCATCACGACTTATGCCGGAAACGGGGAATGGGGCTACTCCGGCGAAAACGGGCCTGCCACGAGCGCCCGGCTGGACAGCCCCCTGGGCCTGGCCGCCACCGCGGACGGTCTCTACATCGTGGGCGAAAACAACGGGGACATTCGGCGAGTCGCTCCCAACGGCTGGATTTACACGGTGGCCCGGCTCTCAGGAGCGGGGGACATCGCGGCCAGCCCGGCCGGGCATTTTGCGGTCAGCAACTCCCTGGACCGCCTCATCCACCGCATGCTGCCGAGCGGCTCTCTCACGCCCCTGGCCGGGTACACCAGCACGACGGCGTTCGGAGATGGCGATCTCGCCACCGCCGCGCTCCTGGTGGATCCGGCCGGGGTGGCCCTGGATCCCTCCGGCAATGTCTTGGTGGCGGACTTTGCGGACCAACGCGTGCGGCGCTTCGCTCCCGGGGGAGTGATCAGCACCTACGCGGGGACCGGGGCCTTCGGGTACAGCGGTGACAACGGGTCGGCCAGAGACGCGATGCTGGCACAGCCGACCGACCTGGCCGTGGACTCCTCCGGCAACGTCTTTGTCACCTGCAACACCCGCATCCGCCGCATTGATTCGTCAGGCCGGATCACCACCTTCGTCGGGACGGGCGACGTGGGCTTCAGCGGGGACAACGGCTTGGCCACCAACGCCCAGATTTGTTTCCCCCGCGGCCTGGCGGTGGACAGCGGCGGCGTTCTCTACATCGCCGACACCTTCAATCACCGCGTGCGGCGTGTGGACCGCGCGGGCGTCATCACCACCATCGCCGGCAATGGCGACTTCGGCTACCTGGGCAACGGCATCCTGGCGACCTCAGCGCGACTCAACGAACCAACCAGCGTGGCGGTGGACGCCTCCGGCAACGTCTACATCGCCGACTTCAGGAATCACCGGGTACGGAAAGTGTCCCCTGGTGGAACAATCACCGACCTGGCTGGAAACGGCGAACAGGGCAATGATGGGGACGGCGGTCCTGCGAGCCGGGCTCGTCTCAACTTTCCCACCGGCGTGGCGGTGGACGGCGCAGGCAACGTGTTTATCGCTTCGGGCATGTTTGTCCGGCGGGTGGCCCCCAACGGCCTGATCTCGACCGTGGCCGGCAATGGCTCCGAGACCTTCAGTGGGGAGGGAGATCTGGCCACCCGGGCGGGCATGGCCCCCGAAAGACTCGCGATTGACAGCGCGGGGCGCATCTATCTGTCGGATCGAGCCAACGGGCGGATTCGGCGTCTGGACCCGGTGCAGATCCTGGCTGCGGGCGTGGTGAACGGGGCCACGTTCCTGCCCGGGGCGGTGGCCCCCGGGGAGATCCTGGCCGTGTTCGGTGTGGACCCGGGACCGGCGGAACTCGTGCGCGGGGCGTTCGACGCCGGCGCCAAGCTCCCCACCACC
>CAZIRH010000280.1:0-6639 GCA_964541065.1 uncultured Solibacteraceae bacterium | reverse complement strand
TCACCATTCCTGTGAAGATCGATTTCCTGTCAATCTCCAGCTTCTCGACCAAGACCACTGCGCCGGGCGTGGTCCGCATCGCCAAGGACCTGGACGAGAGCATCGAGGGCGAGGACGTGCTGCTGGTGGAGGACATCGTGGACACGGGTTTCACGGCACGCTACCTGCTGCAAACCCTGGCTGCGCGCGGTCCCAACTCGCTGGCCTTGTGCACGCTGCTGGATCGCACCTCGCGGCGCATCGTGCAGGTGCCGGTCGAGTTCCGCTGCTTCGAGATCCCCGACCGTTTCGTAGTGGGCTTCGGGCTGGACTACCGGCAGTTGTACCGCGACCTGGGCTGCGTGGCGGTGATGAAGCTGGAGCGGAACGCCTGAGGGAGCGGAGGCTGCCCGGTATAATGAGTAGCCGGCACGAATGCCCGTCCCGGCGGGCTGAGAGCCCGCCCCACCGCTGAGATGAACGAAGCCGATCAGCCCGCGCTGGCAGCGCTGCCCGTCACGGAAGAGGCCGAGCCGGGCACGGCCCAACAGGAGAGCATTGTCCGCTCGGCGGGCATGGTTTCCGCGGGCGTGCTGCTGAGCCGCCTGAGCGGCCTGGTGCGCGAGACGGTGATGGCCCGCCTGTTCGGGGCCAGCATGGTCTACGACGCCTTCGCGCTGGGCTTCCGCATCCCCAATCTCACCCGCGACCTGTTCGCCGAGGGCGCGCTATCGGCGGCCTTCGTGCCCACCTTCACCGAGTACCTGGCGAACAAGGGCAGGAAGGAAGCCGCCGAGCTTTCCAACCTGGTGGGCACGGCGGTGCTGGTGGTGGTGGGCGGGTTCTGCGCGCTGGGCATGCTGTTCAGCCCGGCGCTGGTGGGTTTGCTGGCGCCGGGGTGGGCCGCGGCCGAACCGGCCAAGTTCGCGCTGGCCATCGAGCTGACGCGCACGATGTTCCCCTTCCTGCTGCTGGTGGCCCTGGCGGCGCAGGCCATGGGCATGCTGAACGCCTGCAACCAGTTCGGCGTGCCGGCGATGTCCTCGACGTTCTTCAACCTGGGCTCGGTGGGCTTCGGCCTCGCGCTGGGTTTACTGCTGGGCCCGTCGCTGGGCCTGGCGCCCATCCAAGGCATGGCCTATGGCGTGGTGCTGGGCGGGCTGCTCCAACTGCTGTGGCAGGTGCCGAGCCTGCGCCGCGCGGGCTTTCACTTCCACCTGCGGCTGGACTGGTCGCATCCCGGTCTCCGCCACATCATCCGGCTGATGGGACCGGCCATCCTCGGCAACGCCGCAGTGCAGATCAACGTGATGGTGAACACGATCTTCGCCTCGGGGATCGTGGATCCGCTGCGCGGGGTGAACGGGCCGGTGAGCTGGCTGCAATACGCCTTCCGCTTCATGCAGCTCCCCCTGGGGCTGTTCGGAGTGGCCATCGCCTCGGCCACCCTGCCGTCCATTTCCCGCAGCGCGGCCTCCGGCAACCTGAAGGAGTTCGGCCACACCTTGTCGCGCTCGCTGGGCACGGTGTTCCTGCTGACGCTGCCTTCTTCGGTGGGGCTGGCGATTCTGGGCGACTCGATGATCGGCGTGATCTACGAGGGCGGCAAGTTTCAGGCCTACGATACGCGGCAGACCGCGCTGGCACTGTCCTGCTACGCGGTGGGACTGGCCGGCTACTCCGCCATGAAGGTGCTGGCGCCGGCCTTCTACGCGCTGGGCGACGCGCGGATTCCGGCGCTGGTGAGTCTGGCCTCGATCCTGATCAACTACCTGGTGGCGTTGTCGATGTTGCGCCTGGCGGGCTGGGGGCACGCGGCTCTGGCGGTGGCGACTTCCGGCGTGGCCCTGTTCGGCGCGATCACGCTGTTCGCCGTGCTGCGGGGCCGCCTGCGGACCATCCCCGGCAGGCGCCTGCTGGGAAGCCTCCTCAAGATCGGCGCGGCGTCGGCAGTGATGGGGGGCGTGGTGGCGTTCTCCAGTCATGCGATCGCGGAGTGGCTGGGGGTTTCCAGATGGGCGCGCCTGACGGATCTGCTGGTGTCGATCCCCTTGGGGGCGGTGGTCTTCTACGGCGCCTGCCGGGCGGCGCGCGTCGAGGAACTGGAAGCGGCCGCGCGCGCGGTGTCGGCGCCGCTCGTGCGGGCTGTGGGAAAGCCGCGTGCTAGAATCAAATGAGGCATGATCCTTGACTTGAACCTGGTTATCCAGTTGCAAGACATGGATAGCCGGATCAGCGAATTGCGGCACGAGATCGCCTCCCTCCCCAAGCACATCGCGCAGATCGAGAAGGCCCTGGAGAGCCACATCCGCAAGGTGGAGGCCGACCGGGCCACGCTTTCCGCCAATCAGCGGGAACGCGACCAGCTCGAGCTCGAGGTGCAGTCGCTCGAGCAGAAGATCTCCAAGCTGAAGGATCAGCAGTTCCAGGTCCGCACCAACGAGCAGTTCGCGGCGTTCAAGCGGGAAATTGAGTACTGCCAGAACACCATCCGCCAGCACGAGGACCGCATCCTGGACCGCATGGGCGAAGCCGAGGCCCTGGAACGCAATGTCACCTCGGCCCAGGCCGACCTCAGCCGCGAGCGGCGGCAGGTGGAAGCGGAACAGCAGCAGGCCCGCCAGCGCACCGACGAGGACCAGAAGGCCCTGGCGGAGCTCGAGCGGCAGCGCCGCGAGGCCGTGGCCGCGCTCTCACCCGAGGTCTACGCCGCCTACGAAAGGATCCACAAGCGGCGCAAGGGCTTGGCCGTGGCCGAGGCGGTGGACGGCCGCTGCTCGGCCTGTCACCTGGCGCTGCGGCTCCAGTTCTTCCAGGACGTCAAGCGCGGGGACCAGGTCATGTTCTGCCATAGCTGCGGGTGCATCCTCTACTACAACCCGCCCCCGGAGGCGGAGGAGCTGGGGAGCCCCTCAGCCCAGGAAGCCCAAGCCGCGGAAGCCAATCCTTCGGCGTAGGCCGGGCCAGCATGGTATACTGTGAAAGTTCCCAGGCCAGGCTGCGCTGTTCCGGTCCGGGGATTCCGGGATCTACCCCATGCCCAAGTTGAAGACCCATAAAGGCGCGTCCAAACGCTTCAAGAGAACCGGCACGGGCAAGCTCGTGCGACGCCACTCGTTCGCCCGGCACATCTTGACGTCGAAGTCGCGCGCCCGCAAGCGAAGACTCGGCAAGAGCGCGGTGGTCGGGCCAGCCGATCATCCCGGGCTGAACCAAATGCTCCCCTACTGACGCTGGCGAGCGCGGACGGAGTGCGGGGCACGTACCCGTTCCGCCTTCGGGGAGCCGACTACTCAACAGGAGGGAAACGTGCCTAGAGTCAAACGCGGAACCAAGCGCCGGGCCGCGCGCCGCAAGGTGCTCAAAGCGGCTTCCGGGTATTTCCTCACCAAGAGCAAGCTGCACCGCGCCGCCCGCGAGGCGGTCCAGAAGGCGTTGCGCCACAGCTACGTGGGCCGCCGCCAGAAGAAGCGCGACTTCCGCGCCCTGTGGATCATCCGCATCGGCGCGGCCTGCCGCGAGGCCGGCCTGTCCTACAGCAGATTCATCTCCGGTTTGAAGAAGGCCGGAATCGAACTGAATCGGAAGATCCTGGCCCACCTGGCCGCCAGCGAACCGGCGGCTTTCGCCGCCCTGATCGAGAAGGCCAAGGCCGGGCTGGCTCAGGCGAAGTGATGGACCTGCCCCGCGACCAGGAATCCGACTCGCTGGCGGCGCTGGAAGAGCGCATCCGCCAGATCACCGAGGTGGTGACCCGCCTCCGGCGAGAGCGCGACGCGGCGCTGGCCGAGAAGCAGGCCGCCGAGCGCGGCTCCGGCGAGGCGCACAGCCAGGCGGCCGCGCTGTCTCAAGAGCTCGAGGCCCTGCGCGCCGAGCGCTCGCAGGTCCGAACCCGCATCGAGAAGCTGCTCGCGCAGATCGATGCCCTGACCACCGGCTGATGGACCCGCCCCGCCCCGAGAAGAAGCCCGTCCGGGTCACCATCTTCCACCAGCCTTACACTTTGTTGACCTCCGAGCCCGCGGCCCTGGAAGAGCTGGCGGACAGCGTGGATCAGTTGATGGCGGCCATCGCCGCCCGCTCCCCCAGCGCCGATGCGCCCCGCGTGGCCGTGCTGGCCTGCCTGCATCTGGCTGACCGGCTACGCACGCTCGAAGGCGAACTGGACGAGCTGCGCCGCCGCGTGGACGCCAAGAGCCAGCAGTTCCGCACGCTGCTCGAACAGGCCATCGACGACACCGAGCCGCGAGCGTGAGCGCAATGTCACTTAGTTTTCGTGGGGCAGGCCCCCCGGCCCATGAGCGCTAAGAGAACTGTTGCGATCCGAAATAGGTGGCGATCTGGGTTTGGCGGGACCGGTTCGATTCGCAAAGACCAATGCTGATGGCATTCCACTGCTTCAGTACCGCTTCCAGTCGCAGGTCGGGGTCAATCGCTTGTTGGATGACGTGCAGGGCAAGGCTGAATTCGCGCCAGGGGTTAGCCGCTGGGGGGCGCGGGCAAATCGTAGCCCCAGGGGGAAATGGCGCGTCCAGTGTAAATCAGCTTCTGGGTGAGCAGGGCGACGAACAGCTTGCCGTATAACCAAGCCCGGGAGCTATCATCCTGAGATTTCGGCAGGTGGCCCAGACCTGCCAGTTGCTTCAGCCGCTTGAAGACCAGTTCCACTTGCCAGCGCAGGCGATACCATTCCAGCACCTGAGGCGCGGGGAAGTCGGTGGCGGTGAGCGTGGTGAACACCACCACATAACAGGCAAAGGCCAGCGTCTCCGGCTTCGTCTGCGGCCCGCCTTGCTGCGCCTTGCGGTGGATGCGGCGGTGCGCCTTGCCAATGGCCTCCTGGCTTTTGCGAACCGCACACAACCGGCCCACCATCGGGCCGCCCTCGGCGTGTGGGAGGTGTACCTGCCACTCGCCGATCTGGCCGGGCTGCTCCAGTCGGCGCAGGCGCTCCAACAGCGGAAACGGCTTCTGCTCCGGTGTGCGTAACGACAGGCTGCCGGTGTTCACCCGAACAATCAGATCGGCTCCCTGGCGATAAAGCCCCGCGATACCATCGGGCTTGCAGAAACCCCGATCCGCCAAGACCAAATCGCCGGGCGCGGCCGGGAAGCGGCGCAGGGTCTCCCCGGTTCCCGCCCCCTTGGTCGAGGTGACCTCGAAGTGATCGCACAGCACGCTGGGAATCTGCAGGCTGTAGTGAATCCGCCACGAGCTGCCGGTCCGGCCGGGCTCCTGAATCAGTGTTCCGTCCAGCAGTCGCACATTCCGGCCGCTGGGAGGCCTTGGTAAGGTCACGCCCATTTCGTGCAGAAGTTCCTGGCACATGCGGTGCAGCCAGCCCTCGGCTTGCCGCAAGCGATTCAGGATGGTCACGTCAGAAACCTCGGCCAGTCCGGCCAGTTCCGCCTGCACCGCGGTCTCGCGCAGGGAATAACCTCTGCCCACATGTAACAACAGAGTCCGCAACAGGCTCTCGGTGTTGGGAAACCCTCGCAGCCGTTTGACGGCCCCTTGGCCAAAGGCCAAACGATCCCAACCCCGAGGAAATAGCGAGCGCAGAACTCGCCAGTTTTCGTCAGCCGCGTTTCCCATATGCCTCTAAGGATACGACTGGCTGCTAGAGAATGCAATAGTTATCTTAGCGCTCATGGGCCCCCCGGCCTGCAAGCCGACCCCCTGGTCGGCTCCCCGCGGGGCCGGAAAACGCCGGCCAGGGGGCCGGCGGCGGCTCGGGGAGCCGCCCCACAGGGGGCCGAGATGTGCGGTGGTGGGAAAACTAAGTGACATTGAGCTTAAGCGAGCGGTCCTAACAGCCCGTCTTGCGCAAGGCCTCTTGCAGCTCACCCCACAGGTCCGGGCCCGGAGCGCGCTTCGACCAGTCGCCCTCCAGGCGCCGGTCCTGCCGGGCCAGGGCGATGATTTCGCCCACCACCGGGTGCACCTGCGTGGCGCTCTCCAGGAAGGCGATCAGCCTGCCCACGTGGGAACGGAAAGTGCCGGAGTGCGCGGTGTGCCCCTCGGCCAGGAAACTGAGCAGCGCCAGAATGGCGGCCTGCACCCGCTCTTCGAGGTCACGGCCGGGCATCCCGCCGTCGGGCTCCATCTTGGCGGCCAGTTCCAGCAGCAGGTCCGCGGCACCGTGCTCGACCTCCATCTCGAGCTCCGGCTCGGGCTGACGCCTGCTGAACAGCCGGGCGAGCGGCCGAGCGCGGGCCATCATCCGCGGTTCGCTTGGCCCGTGCATCCTGGGCAGAGCCGCCAAGCAGAACCGCATGGCCCCCACCGCCGCCGCCGTCGGCTGCGGCGGACGGAAGTAGCTGGAGAACGCCGTGTCCTGCGGCATGCCGACCGGCACCACGCGCGTCTGCGGCAACTCGCCGGGGCGGTCCCCCGGGCGCTCCACAACCGCCACCAGCGCCATACGCCGGCTGGCCAACCCATAGGCCTGGCTGAGCGCCTCCAGCCGCTGGTCCACGCGCTGCTCCTGCCGCCGCGCCGCTGCGCCGGCTTCCTCCGGCGTGAAACCGCTCTCCAGGTCGGTGATCAGCCGAGCCCCGTTGAGCAACCGCAACGTGTCGCCCAGCTTGCTCTCCCCGATCGCCAGCGGAACCGCCAGTTCCCGGCGCGTCCCCCCGCCATCCCAAGCGAGCAGCAGGC
>CAZIRH010000279.1:0-6650 GCA_964541065.1 uncultured Solibacteraceae bacterium | reverse complement strand
TGCCAAAATGTCATTTTGGCAACGGGGCGGCGACCCCAGGACTGCTCCAGACGCCGGATGCTCCGGCGGGTGAAGAAGACCCGAACGCCGCCTCGCCCGTCATAGAGGCGCTCGCCGAACTCGTCAAGGAGAAACCCGACGAATGGCGGGATCGCACGCTGCTGGGCACGGACAGCCGCGTGGTGAGTGTGAGTGATCATTCTGCCTTCCTCCTTCCCTTTTCCGGCTTCAGGTCTCGGGGATCTTCGTACAGGATTTCGAGCAACTCGTCGGCCTCCTTGGCCGCAGGGGAGCCCGGGACGTATTCGTCGGGCAGGTAGCAGTTCAGCGCGAACGCGCCAGGGGGTTGGTTCCGGAACAATCCCGGGAGGATCACGCAGGCGTGAAGCGGTTCGACGTCGTCGCCCCGCTCCCGGGCGTCGTCGATGACGTTGCGTAGCGCCCAGAATGGCTCCGAACTGACGATCTCCGAAACTGCGCTCAGGCCCCCGCCCCAGAGGGGCGCGTAGAGGAATTCACGGTCGTGGTCGCCAAGGATGTCGCCGAGATATTTGAGAAACTCGATGCCGACCACAGCCTCGCATGTTTTCATGTCGGCGGACAAGAGGAAGAGCACGCGGTTGATGAAGCAGTCGCGGATGACTTTCAGTTCCTCACAGGCGCGGTTGACCGCTTCAATGGTGGCAGAAGACAGCGAGAAGTTGACGGGTTCCCGGTCGAGGTCCTCAAGTTTGCCCTGCAAGTAGGCGCGGGCCTCCGGGGAGTTGGGGCAGGGGATTTCGTCTTTGAGTACCTTGGCTTCGTGGGCGAAAACGCGATCGAGGTAGGCGTCGCGCCGGAGGCACGCGCGTTCGACGGTGTGGTTGAACTTCTTTAGGACCGGCCTCCAGACCTTTGCGAGAAGTTGTCGATTGGATCCCATATGTATACCCGGAAGCATACTCTAACATGATTTCCTATGCCTGTCAAGTGTAATTCTCTATATTCCTAACCGAACCGGAATCGCGATGTGTCAGGATGACATAAGCCCCTTGTAATGAATGGCTTGCCTCCATCGGGAGGGCATCTGGAACCACGGTGAAGTCCTCTGGGGCCCCCGACGCGCTGCACCAGGAACTGCCAGCCAAAGACCGTGCGCCGGCTGCGGTGTGAGGGCCCCGCCCCTTAAAAACTCCGCACGCCCATGGAGACGATGTCGTCCACGCGCAACGTTTCCTTCACTACGAACGGTTCGCCGTAGCGGGCGCCAATCAGGTTCCCGTAGAAGCGGGCGACCGCGGCCAGGCGCTCGCGGATCTCCGCGGGGTCGGGGAACAGATCGCTGGCCTCGCCCTGCTGCCCGTATTGCGACTCGTAGCTCAACAGGGCGGCCATGCGCTGCTCGAACTGCGCCGAGATGTCCACGACGAATGAGGGCGTGACGTTGGCGTACACCGACGAGTAGAGGATCTTGAACGGGCGGTGGGTTGGGGTGGCCTCATCCAGCTTGCGGACCCCGGCCAGGAAGCAGGCCTCGTAACCCATCTCGGCGGCGCGGTAGTGGTCCGGGTGGCGGCCCTGCCAATAGGGGAGAATGACCACGCGGGGCCGCAGGCGCCGGATTTCGCTCATCAGGGTGAGGCGCGCGGCCAGCGTGTTCTCCAGGCGCGCGTCCGGCAGGCGCAAGTTGCCGCGCCAGGCCAGCAGCAGGTGCTGCGCGGCCGCTTCGGCCTCCGCGAGGCGCACCTCCGGGTCGCCGCGCGTGCCCATCTCGCCGGCGGTCAGGTCCAGCACCCCGGTGCGGTAGCCTGTCTCCGCCATCTTGATGAGGGTTCCGCCGCAGGTCTGCTCGAGGTCGTCCGGGTGCGCGGCAATGGCCAGGATGTCGAGTGCCGGAGTGGTCACCAGTGCAGATCCCTCCTGTGCCGGTAAGGCTGCTTGGGGCGGAGCAGGTTGACCAGGATGAGGCCGGTCAGGAAGCCGCCCACGTGCGCGAACCAGGCCACGCCCCCGTGCGCCAACTGGGAGTAGGCCACCGACCCGATCCCGCTGAAGAACTGGATGATCAGCCAGTAAGCCAGGATGAAGTAGGCCGGCACCTCGAAGGTGGTCAGGAAGACGAACACCGGCAGCAGGGTCAGGATGCGGGAGTGCGGGAACTTCAGCAGGTAGGCGCCCATCACCCCGGCCACGGCGCCGCTGGCCCCGATGGTGGGCACGCGCGAGTCCGCGTTCACCAGCACATGCGTCAGGCCGGCTGCCACCCCGCTGGCCAGGTACAGCAGCAGGTACTTGAAGCGCCCCAGGATGTCCTCGATGTTGTCGCCGAAGATCCACAGGAACCACATGTTCCCCAGGAGGTGCAACCAGCCGCCGTGCAGGAACATCGAGGTCACCAGGGACGGGTACCACAGCCGCTCGGGCACTACGCCGTAGACGGCGATGAGGTGGTTCCGGGAAAAGGGATCCAGCGACAGCTCGTAGAAGAAGGCCACCGCGTTGGCGGCGATCAGCAGGAAGGTGACCACCGGCTTCGAGTGACTGGGCTCGGAATCCCGCAGCGGAATCATGGGGTCATGCGCGCGGTGGCGCGGATCTGAAAGTCCGGATGGGAGCGCCGCTCGGCGCGACTCACGAGCGCCCGGGCCTCCTCGGCGCTGCGGATGCCCCCGCGCGCACCCAGCGCGGTGCAGTTCAGGGCCGCCATGGCGTTGGAGAAGTCCAGGGTGTCCGTCAGGGACATCTGCTGCAAGACAGCATAGCAGAACGCCCCGTGAAACACGTCGCCCGCGCCGGTGGTGTCCACGCAGTTGACCACGAAGGCCGGCGAGTAGACGAAGCGGCCCTGAGCGCGGGCCAGCGCGCCGTGCGCCCCCAGGGTCATGGCCGCCACGCGCATGCGGTACTCGTTCTGGATCATCTCCAGGGCGCGGAAGGGGTCCCGCTCGTTGGTCCACTGCTCGGGGAACTCGCTCGAGGCCACCAGGTAATCGACGTAGGGAAGCACCTGATCGAAGCCATGGTAGACCGTGTCCACGTCCACGCTCACGGGCACCCCGGCGCGCCGGGCCAGGCGCGCCGCGCGCTCGACCGCCGGGGTGTCGTGCCCGTCGATATGCAGCAGCCGCCCGCAGGTGATCTGGTCGGGGGTGATTTCTTCCGGGTCCAGCCGCAGGCTCTCCGGCCGCCGCCACAGCACGGTGCGCTCGCCGGTCGAGCGATCCACCAGAATGTACGCCGACTGGTTGGCGCAGCCGCGGCGCACCTGCACGTGGTCCAGGTTGATGCCTTCGGCGCGCAGGCTGTCCAGTTGGACGCACCCGCGCTGGTCGTCCCCCAGCGTGCCGATGTACTTGACCCGCAGACCCAGGCGCGCGCAGGTCACCATGGCGCTGGCGATCTGCCCACCGGGGCTCAGCATCTCCTCCACGAAGGGAACCTTCCCGGCGTAGGCCGGGAAGTGGGGAACCAGCAGCAGCGTATCGGTGGCGTTCAGACCCACGCCGACCACGTCGAATTCAGGCATTGGCTTCCATGGGGGCCGCGCTCAGCGGCGGGGCGGCTTCTTGATCTCGTACACGAAGATGGTGTGCGTGCGGTTGCTGACCTGGACTTTTTCGACGCGCGCCGGCTCCCATCCCCGCATGGCGAAATCGTGGGAGACCACGCGCGCCCCGGGCTTGAGCGTGTGCTCGAGCTTGGGCTGGAGCCGCGCGTTTGAGCTGGTCAGCAGGTACAGCGTCACCACGTCGGCGGGGCTGACGTCGGCCTCCAGCAGGTCACCCTGGATGATGGTCACCCAGTTCTGCAACCCCCGCTTGCGCACCGTCTCCTGGGCTTCTTTGACCAGCCGGGCCGACAGCTCCACTCCCACGCCCTTGGCCTTGAATCTTTCAGCCGCGGTGATCAGGATCCGGCCGTCGCCGCAGCCCAGATCGTAAACCGTTTCGCCCGGCTTCAGGCCCGCCGCTTCGAGCATCTTCTCGACCACGGGCTGCGGCGAGGGCACGTAGGGCGCCAGACGCTCGGCCTCCGGACGCTGCGCCAGGGGGCCAGGCGCGGCCAGCACGCAACACACCAGCAAGGCAGGCAGTGACGGCATAGGCTTACGGAGACCCTGTCCCGTTGGCGCGCCGGGAGCTCTTGAAGTTCACGATCCGCCCCACCATCTCGCTGACCGCCGCCCACAGGTCCCGGGGGCGGCTGATGGTGAACTCGAACCCCCGGAAGAACTTCACCGCCCGGCCGATGGCGTCGCGCCAGGGAGTGGCCTGCGGCTCCAGGTTGTAGTTCATGTAGAAGACCGGGAACGTGACTTCTCCGGCTTCCTTCAGCGACTCCACCGGAACGTTCTCCTCGAGGATGACCTTGGGCCCGGCGAAGACCAGCGCGTCGGGATGGCTCGGGTTGTCCATCTCCCGCTGGATCAGACCGGTGAGGAATTCCGTGTCCCCGTTCTTGTTTGCCAGCCGCTTGACGTCCACCGTGCCCAGCTTGAGGGACTCCAGGGCCTCCCCCAGCGCGGGGAAGTCGATGCGGTCGGCATTGTCCTGCCGGTACAGGATGCGTTGCTCCTGGAGGTTGAAGGCCACCAGAGAGAACCGCCCGAAGCGGGGCTCGCGTGAGATGCTGCGCAGGATCCAGACCAGGGCGGTGGTGTCCTGGGGCAGCAGCGCCGCGGCGTGCGCGTTTTGCGGGGCAAAGTTGACCACCACCTTCACGGTCAACTGCTCGCCGGGAATCCTGGTCACCGGCGGCTCCTCCTGGAAGGGTTCGGTCTCGGAGGCCCGGATGGCGCCCGAGGCCAGGGCCATGTTCACCTGTTTGTCCCTCGGCCCCAGCACGGCCTCCGCATCCCAGTAGAAGGAGCAGACCCGTTCGGCGCGGTCGCGCATCAACCAGTCGATGTGGTACCGGCCTTCGCCCAGATCGAAGGATCCGTGCAGGTAGGCCTCTCCCCGCGCTTCCGCCTCAATGGGAGGCACCTTTATGCGCTGCACGAAATAGTAGGGCTCGTCCCTCTGGTCCTCCAGGGCCACCCGGAAGATCATGGTCAGCAGGTTTTCCGAACCGGCCAGTTCCCGCAGCGGCACGCTGACCTCGTAGCCGGCGTGGAACCGCAGGTCGAAGCCCAGCAACGGCTTGGCGGAAGTCACCTCGCAGGGCAGGTCTTTGCGCGGCTCCTGAAGCTCCAGCACCGCCAGGTCGGTGCCCAGAATCCGCACCGCCCCGCCCGGCCCGGAACCTACCAGGGGCACCTGCGCCCGGAGTGCGGCCCCCAGGGCCAGGCCGGCCAGCCACAGCTTGCGGGCGATGCCGCGATGCTTCGAGCCGGCCGCCTTCATCGGTGCGCACTCCCCTTCGGGTGTCCCTACTATTCTATATCGACTTGGCCACCTCACAAGGCCCGCCTTCCCCGTGCCCCCGCCATGCGCTTGCAGCGCCGTGACTTGTCGCCACTCACGGCGGTTCTAGTACCTGGTGACTGGTTCCCTACCCTGCTCCCCGTTGTGCTAGAGTGCAAAGGATTATGGCATCCCGAAGCGTCAACAAAGTCATGCTTATCGGCCACCTGGGTAGGGACGCCGAAACCAAGTTCACCTCGAATGGCGTGGCCAAGACCACCTTCTCGGTGGCTACCGGCTGGCGCTCGAAAGACCCGCAGACCGGGGAGTGGCGGGACGAAACCGACTGGCACAACGTCGTGCTGTGGCGCCAGGAGAATCTGGCCAACTACCTGACCAAGGGCAAGCAGGTGTACGTGGAAGGCCGCCTGCAAACGCGCAGCTACGACGACAAAGAGGGCAAGAAGGCGTACATCACGGAGGTCGTGGCGCAGGAGGTGCTCCTGCTGGGCGGCCGCGGGGCCGAAGCCCCCGAGCGCGCCGAGGAGCCTCACGGCCAGCCGCGCCCGCCGCGTCCTCAGCAGGGGCCGCCCGAGGAGCCGTTCTCGCAGGCCATCACCGACGACGACGTGCCCTTCTAAGCGGGCCTGTGGCCCGTAGCCTGTAGCTGGTGGCTGGTTGAGGCGCGTCCTCAGCCCAGCAGCTCCAGCGCGCTCTCCAGTTGCTCGCGCGCGTGGCGCCTTGCTGGCTCTTGGAGAGCGCTATCGCACGGCCGAGCGCTCAGCCGCGGCGCGCCCTGGGTGCCGCCGGCTGAGATGCTTGGTGAGACCTCCCCAAAGCGATCTGAGGGCCGCACCGTCGTCCCTCGATCAGTCGGGTGATCTCCGGAACGAGGCGCTTGGGTACGACCATCACGGTCTGGCCCCGCAACTGGTAGGCGGCTTCGTCTTCCGCGACCGCCTCATCTTCAGTCTGCCGCTCGTAGTGCTCCAGCACTCTTCGAACCTTCGCCTCATTCCAGCCGGCCGGGAATCGGTTCCGTTTCATCGGTGCTTTCTCCTCTGTGATTCCAGATGTGCGGTTGACCGGTCGCGGGGTCCAGGTAGAAGCGAAGCTCCACCGCCACCAGTATAGGTGGTGGCCACCGGCTGCGCAAACGGACGCGGTGGGGCGGGTTCTCAACCCGCAGCCGGCTCTCAGCCGGCCAGACTCCCGGGCTGAAGCCCGGCGCAGCCTGAGAGGCGGCCCCACGGCCCCGTGCGTCCTCAGCTCAGCAGCTCCAGCGCGCTCTCCAGTTGCTCGCGCGCGTGGCGCTGGCCCAGCCGC
>CAZIRH010000278.1:0-6668 GCA_964541065.1 uncultured Solibacteraceae bacterium | reverse complement strand
CTGCTGGCCCCGCGCGGCAAGATTCTGGACCGCGACGGCCGCATCGTCGTCGATAACCATGCCTCCTTCACGCTGATCCTGTCCCGGGAGAACCTGAAAGAGGGGCACCTGCGCCCTATTGCCGCGGGCCTGAACCTGGACTACCAGCGCTTGCGAAACCGCCTGGCGCGCTTCAGCTCCCGCGCCCGCTACGAGCCCATCATCATCAAGGACGAGCTCAGCGCCGGCGAACTGGCTTTCGTGGAAGCGCACCGCGACCCGGACACCTTCCCCGAGATGGAGTTGATTCCCTCGCAGCGGCGTTTGTACCCGCAGGACGCCCTGGCCGCCCATCTGATCGGCTACGTGGGCGAGATTAGCGAGGGCGAGCTGAACTCCGCGGAGTTCGCCCGTTACGAGCAGGGCGACGTCATCGGCAAGGCCGGCATCGAGCGCCAGTACAACGACACCCTGATGGGCGTGGACGGCCAGCGCCGCGTGGTGGTTGACAACCGCGGCCGCGAGCGCGAAGTCATCGGCTTGAAACCCGCCGTCTCGGGCAAGAACCTCCAACTGACGCTGGACCTGGACCTGCAAGTGGTGGCCGAACTCTCGATGCAGGGCCGCAAGGGGGCCGTGGTGGCGCTGGATCCGCGCAACGGCGAAGTCCTGGCCATGGTGAGTACCCCGGCCTATGATCCCAACAAGTTCGCCGGCCGCATCCGCTCGGACGACTGGCGCCTGCTGGTCAACAACCCCGACGTGCCGCTGCTCAACCGCGCCACCCAGGGGCAACTGGCGCCCGGCTCCACTTTCAAGCCCATCGTAGCCCTGGCCGCACTGGAGACGGGGGCCATCGACGACAGCTTCCGGGTGTTCTGCAACGGCGGCGCCAGCTTTTACGGCCGCTACTTCAAATGCCACCTCAAGGGCGGCCACGGCATGGTGGATCTTCACAAGGGCATCGCTCAGTCCTGTGACGTGTTCTTCTACAACGTGGGCAATCGCACCGGCATCGACACGATCGCGCGCTACGCTCAGGAGGCTGGCTTTGGCAGGAAGACAGGGATCGACCTGCCGCACGAGGCCGAAGGGGTGGTGCCCTCCTCGGAGTGGAAGATGCGGAACCTCCGGCAGAAGTGGTACGCCGGGGAGACCATCTCGGTGGCCATCGGCCAGGGCGCGCTGACGGTCACGCCGCTCCAGTTGGCCCACGCCATCGGCGGGCTGGCCCTGGGCGGGGTGTGGTACCGGCCGCACTTGGTCAAGGATCCCGGCCGCAGCGAGCCTCCACGTATCGCCAAGATCGACCCGCTCAGTGCCGGCAAGGTGGTTGCGGGCATGTACGGGTCGGTGAACGAGGGTGGCACCGGGGTGCGGGCGTACCTGCCGGGCATCAGCGTGTGCGGGAAGACGGGCTCCTCCCAACTGGCCTCCAACGAGTTGCTGCGTGCCGGCAAACTCGGGCAGACCCTCAAAGACAACGCCTGGTTTGTGGGTTTTGCCCCCTGCGAGAGCCCGGAGATCGTAGTGGCGGCTCTGTACGAGTCGGGCGAGCACGGCTACCTGGCGGCCCCGATCATCCGCGACGTGATCAAGGCCTACTTCGACAAGAAGGCCCGCACCACCCGGACCGGCATGCTGGCCGAGGTGCGCCGCAGCGTGCCGCAACTGGGGCCGCAGCCCATCCCCGCACCGTAAGCCATGGCTAAGTACCGCACCGTTCGCGACCTGGATTGGCCCCTGGCGATCATCACGCTGGCGATCTGCGCCGTGGGCATACTCCAGATCTACAGCGCCACGCGGGGCACGGTGTGGGCCCAAGCCTGGTGGAAGCAAGGGCTGTTCGTGCTGCTGGGGCTGGGGCTGATGTGGCTGGTCTGCTCGCTGGACTACCACACCCTGGTGGGCCACGCATTCGTGTACTACGGGCTGGCGGTGGGGGCGCTGATACTGGTGCTGCTGATCGGGCGGCAGGTCTCCGGGGGGCGGCGGTGGCTGGGGTTCGGCCCATTCTACCTGCAAGTGTCGGAGTTTGTGAAAATAGTGCTACTATTGCTAGTAGCCCGGTACCTGACGGAGCTGAGGACCGAGCGGCTGGAAGGCCGCGATCTATTGAAACTAGGAGCTTTAGTCGGGCTCCCCATGGCGCTGGTCATCAGGCAGCCGGATTTGGGGACGTCGCTGGCCTACCTGCCCATCGCGGCGGTGGGGATCTTCCTGGCCGGGCTGCGGTGGAAGCACGTGGCGGTGATTGCCGTGACGTTGGCCGTGGTGCTGCCCCTGGGCTGGCTGGTGCTGCAAGACTACCAGAAAGCCCGCCTGGCCAGCTTCCTGGATCCCTCCAAGGATCCCCGGGGGTCGGGCTACCAGATGATCCAATCGAAGATTGCCGTCGGTTCCGGCGGCATGTGGGGTAAAGGGGTGACGCGGGGCTCCCAGACACAGCTCCGGTTTCTCCCCGTGCCCCATACGGATTTCATTTTTTCGGCGTTTGCCGAGGAGCACGGCTTCGTGGGAGTCGTGGTGATGTTAGGGCTGTATTTCGTGCTGCTCATGCAGATCGTGCAGAACGCGCAGACGGCCCCGGACCGGGCCGGCATGTACATCTCGATGGGGGTGTGCGCGCTGCTGTTGTTCCACGTTGTGGTGAACATCGGGATGGTGGTGGGGCGCATGCCGGTGACCGGCATCCCGCTGCCCCTGATGAGCTACGGCGGCTCTAACGTCTTGTCAGTTTTCGTGATGCTGGGCCTGGTCAACAACGTCAGGCTCAGGCGATTTGTGAGTTGAAGCGGCGAAGACGGCTTCGGCCGGAGATCGAGGCTAGCTGAGAGTTTCTTCGGGTAGGAAAGCGGGGCGCCGCCCCCAGGAGGCGGCCCCCAGAAGGGTTTAAGGGCCCGCCCCCGGTGTCGAGGGCGAATGACTCCACCGGGCGGGTGGCCAGTGAGTTGTTGAGTCCGAATGAGTCGCCCGCGCGGCGCAGCTTCACCGCGTGAGGGCATCTACCCGCGCTCCAGCCGCAGGTTTCCGCCGAGCAGCCGGCCGCCGATGAGGAGCGACCTCATGGGCAAAGAGCTGATAATCTCCAGCACGCGCCACGAGACCAAAGTGGCCATCCTGGAGGACGACGAGCTGGTCGAGATCTTCTTTCAAAGAGCCAATGAATACTCCCTGGCGGGGAGCATCCACAAGGGCCGGGTGACCCGGGTGCTGCCCGGCATGCAGTCGGCCTTCGTAGACATCGGCCTGGAGCGCGACGCCTTCCTGTACGTCTCGGATTTCTTCGAGGAGAACGAAGAATACGAGCGCATCCCGGTCGGGACGGAAGAAAGGGCGGGACGAGCCGGCAGATCGGAATCCATCGCGGCAGGCCCCGCAGCAGGTCCCGCGCCGGCAGGCGGGCCTCCGCCCGGCCCCACGGATCGCGGCGATCTGACGGACGGCCGGGATCGCAGCGGGCGCCGCGCGCGGCACCGCCGGCCCCGCGATCGGGGTTTCGCCGAATCCAAGTACGCCTTCGACCGCCCCGGCCCCTCCCCCCGGGGTGGTGAAGAAACCTTCCAGCCGCGCGCGCCGGAGGAGTTCCCCCTCCTGCCGGGAGAGTCGCTGGCGAAGTACCGTCCAGCCGAGGAACCGGCGCCGCCGGCAGCCGACGATTCCCCGGCGGCCTGGGCGGAGCCGGAAGCGCCGGTCCCGGCGGCAGACACAGAGAGTGCCGATGAGGTGCGCCTCGCCCCGGCCGATGCGCCCGAACCCGATCCCCAGGAGGATCCGGAACCGGCAGGCGAGCCGGGCGGCCAAGCCGAGCCCGAGGTGGAGACAGCGGCCGCGCCTGCCGGAAGCGAGCCGGAGCAGGCGCTCGAAGCATCCGCGCCGGCCGAGGAAGTCGAGCCGGCCCGGACGCCCGTCAGCCTCACGGCCACCCTCCGCGAACAGGGTTATCGGTACATGCCGCGGATCACCCGCCGCACGCGGCGCAAGATGCGCGGCGGCTTCCCGGAGTCCCGCGCCGAGCAAGCACCCGAACCGCGGCCGCAGCCCGCTCCCGAGCCACCCGAAGAGAGGCCCGAAGGCCCGCGTGGTCCTCGGGCGGAGCGGCCCCCGCTACCCTCCATCGCCGAACTGCTCCGGGAGGGCCAGGAAGTCGTAGTCCAGATCGCCAAGGAGCCGTTGGCGCAGAAGGGCGCCCGCATCACCTCGCACATCGCACTGCCCGGACGCTTCGTCGTTTACATGCCCACCGTCGAACACCTGGGGGTCTCGCGCAAGGTCGCCTCCGACGACGAGCGGCACCGCCTCAAGCGCATCCTTCAGGCGCACCGGGCCGGCATGCCCGGCGGGTTCATCGTGCGCACTGCGGGTGAGGGCCGCTCCGAAAACGATATCGCCCGGGACATGCAGTTCCTCTACAACCTGTGGCTGGACATCCGGCAGAAGGCCGAGACCCGCCCCGCCCCGGCGCTGCTCCACCATGACCTGGACCTGGTCGAGCGGATTCTGCGCGACCAGATGACCGACAACTTCCGGGCCGTCTGGATGGACAATGAGGAGGTCTACGAGAAAGTCCTGCGGTTCGTCGAGCGGCTCCAGCCCGCCGCGGTGGGCCGCGTCAAGATGTACACCCGCCCGGCGCCCATCTTCGACGCCTTCCACGTCAGCGCGGAACTGGAGAAGGCCCTGCGGCCCAAGGTGTGGCTGAAGTCAGGCGGCTACATCGTCGTCAACCAGACCGAAGCTCTGGTGGCCATCGACGTCAACACCGGCAAGTTCGTCGGCAAGTCCGACCGGCTCGAGGACACCATCTTGAAGACCAACACGGAGGCCATCAAGGAGATCGTGCGCCAGATCCGCCTGCGCGACCTGGGCGGCATTATCGTGGTGGACTTCATCGACATGGAAGAGCGCCGCAACCGCCAGCGGGTGATGCAGGCGCTCGAGGAGGCCATGCGCGCCGACCGCGCCCCCAGCAAGATCCTCCAGTTCAACGATTTCGGCCAGGTGGCCATCACCCGCAAGCGGGTCAAGCAGAGCCTGGAGCGCACCCTGTGCGCGCCCTGTCCCTACTGCGAAGGCGCCGGCTACGTCAAGAGCCTCCAGACCGTGGTGGGCGACATCTTGCAGGAGGCCCACAAGATCGCCGGCGCCGTCGAGGGCAAGGACGTCGTGCTGCGGGTCAGCCCGGAAGTGGCGCGGGTGCTCAAATCCAGCGACACCGACTACCTGGAGGAGCTCGAGGAGATCCTGGGCCGGCCCGTCCTGGTCACCGGCGACCCCACCCTGCACCAAGAGAAGTTCGACCTGGCGTGAGGGGATCCTGTCCGCCCAGACGCCGCGGGCGCAGAGGAAATACAAGGTTCTCGCGGCGCCCTCTGCGTCTCCGCGGTGGAGAACCGCTGGCTCTCGCCTTTCGCATCGCGCGGGTGTTCAACGCCAAGCTGGACGAGGTTTTCGAGTGTGTCGCCGACCCGATCCGCCCGAGCACTATCAACGGTGGACGCGATTCCCCCACGAGCGAAAGACAATGACGAGTTTCCCCTCGCCGATTTGCTGCGGCAGTCGGTCTACAGCCGCCTGGCAGGTTACGAGGATGTGAACGACGCCGCTCCAATGAGGTGCGGCTGTGGTTGACCGTGATGGCCTACAACCTGGGGAACCTGTGGCGGGGGGTGCCCCTTGGGCCCGGTGCTGCCCAGCAGGATCGAGAAGTGGTCGCTGAGCAGCTTGCAGCAACGGCTGGTGAAGACGGGCGCCCGGGTCGCTCAGGATGGAAACTATGCCAGAAACGGCTCGAACGAAGCCGGTTGGGTGTATGCTGGATGGCAGCCCGGAACCCAAAATGGAAATTCCGGCTTACCCCCTCCCCGCTTTTACACAGAAGACTTTACGTCACCATGGCTTTTTTTCAGTGACCCGAATGCTCTGCCGGACGACAGCTCAAACCGTCCTCGCCTGCTGGGCTTTGATTTCACCCTGCTGTGCGGAACCAGGAGGTCCCCCCGTGAACGAGAAATTCGCGCTGACCACCCAGCCCCAGGACGCCGTGTTCCTCACCACGCTGGGCTGGACGGGCGGCATGGGCCAGCCCGTGCTGGATCCCGCCACCGACACCATCAAGCGCTTCCGAGACATCCCCATCTTCGTAGACGGCGCGCGAGTCGAGGAACTCGCCAGGAGCCAGTTGCCGGAGACTTGGAGGAGTGGCCGCTTGCGCATCCTCATTTCCGCGAACATCCGGCTCGTCCAGAGGAGGGAAAGGAACTTCTCCATTCGGAGCGCGCCGAAAGAGACCTTCTGGGAGGTGGAGCTCAAGAAGGTCGAGAGCGTCCGCGTCTGGGTGGACCCGCGGGATTGACCCGCCCGCAATTCCCTGGATCAGAAGGCCGCCTTTTTCGTAACGATTTCTCATCAAATCCTGACCATCCCTTCCGGGCGGCGATCGGTTGCCGGTTCTGAGCACCAAGCCCGGCGGGGTGGCCCTCGGAGCGAGGGGACATCTCCTGTAACCCGCGAGCGCGGGCGCGCATCGCTACATGCGGAGCCCACAGTATGCGAAGCCTGGTGCTGCTGCTTTTTCTGGCGGCCGAGGCGTCGTTGTTTGCACAGACTGCTCCCTATCCGGGAGGTTACCCTGCGGGCCAGCGCCCCTACCCAGGCTCGCCTGGCGGGATCCCATTCCCGTGGCCGCG
>CAZIRH010000277.1:0-6697 GCA_964541065.1 uncultured Solibacteraceae bacterium | reverse complement strand
GCCAAACCGCGCCACAGACCTCCGCCGGCGTGTATGTATCGTACCAAAAGCTCCTTTGTGATTCAACGGTTCAACTCGCAGCGGCTCAGGTGGGCGAAGCTGGCAGTGCTCATGGGGCGTCCTCCGGGCCGGCCTGCTAAAAAACCAGCCTCATGCCAAAAATTCAGCATAGCGCCGCGGGTTTGTTAACCCCCCGTGCGTCCAGCCAGCTTCAGGCCTTCACCAGCTTGTCCGCCTGCGCCTGGATCTTGCGGATGGCCTGGGCGATTTGCTCCATGTCGGTGCGCGTGCCCAGCAGCATGGTCTGGATGAACCACACCGCCTCCTGGCACAGCCGGTCGTTGGCCGGGCAGTGGTTCTGCTCGTGCCAGCGCTTCAGCCGTTCCGCCGGGAAAATGGCCCGGTAGCCCGCCGAGCCCAGCACGTTCTTGAGGAACGGCTCCTTGTTCAGCGGGTCATACCCGCCCGAGCACGGCACGCCCTCGGCCCGCAGCGCCTTCAGGAAGGTCGCTCGCGGGACGCCCGCGAACTGCTCCTTCAGGTACCGGAACATGTAGAGGTGGTAGGCGTTGCGCGTGCAGCCCTCGTACATCCGGGCCGGCGCCATGCCGGGAATCTCCCTCAGCAGGCTGGTCAGGTAGGCGGCGTTCTGCTCGCGCGTCTTCGACTGCTCCTCCAGCCGCGTCATCTGGGCCATCAGCAGCGCGGCCTGGAACTCGGTCATGCGCAGGTTGGCGCCGTTGGCGTGATAGGAGAAATCGGAGCTGGAGACCTTCCGGCCGCGGCCGTTGTTGTGGAAGGCGTAGCAGTTCTCGACCAGCTCGTCGCTGGCGGTGAGGATGGCGCCGCCCTCGCCCGAGTTCAAGTTCTTCGAGGCCTGGAAGCTGAAGCAGCCGGTGTCCCCCAGCGTGCCTACCTTGCTCCCGCGCCATTCGCCCAGGTGGGCCTGGCAGGCGTCCTCGATCACCGGCAGCCTGTGCTTGCGAGCGATGGGCAGGATGGCGTCCAAGTCCGCCGCCGAGCCGCCCAGGTGCACCGGGATGATGGCCTTGGAGCGCGCGGTGATCAGGGCCTCGATCCTGGCGGGGTCCATCTGGCAGGTTTCCAGATCACTGTCCACGAAAACGGGGAGCGCGTGCTGGAGCAGCACCACGTTGATGGTGGCGATGAAGGTATACGGCGGCACCAGCACTTCGTCGCCCGGCCCCACGCCCAAGGCGTTCAGCGACGTGAACAGGGCGCTGGTGCCGTTGGCGGTGGCCAGGCAGTGCTTCGCCCCGGTCAGCCTGGCGTAGGCCTGCTCGAAGCGGTCCACCTGCTGGCCGTAGCCGCGGAACCACTTCCCGCTGCGTAGCACCTCCATCCAGGCGTGCTCTTCGAGCTTGTCAAGGCGGGGCCAGGCGGGGAACGGCGCAGTGCGCACGGGCTTGCCTCCCAGCAGGGCGAGGGTCTGATTGGCGCCGGGCGCGGCCATGCTGATTCCCGCGGTGGTGGCCGAAGCCACACCCAAGAAACGGCGGCGGCTGACGGGGGTCCTCATGCTGACTACCTCCACGGCAATCATACCCCCGCCCGCGAGGAACCGGGGAACGCCGTCAGAACCGGTAGCCCACGCCGACCTTCAGACCGACGTCGGGGCTCACGTAGCGGAACGCCGTGTACAGATCCGTGCGCACCAGGAACCGGCCGGTGGGCGCCACTACGAACCCCACGCGCGCATGAAACGTCATCTTGTTGGCCGAGGAAGTGAACTCGCGTCCCCGCTCGCGGTAGAAAGCCTCCGCCAGGGCCGCCCCGGCGCCGAACCCGACAAAACCGTACGTGCGCTCGCTGCCGCGACGGTACTGAAGCGCCGGGCTCACCAGCGTGCACCGCGTGCCGAAGCTGAAATCGGGCGACGGTGACCGCTCGGTGCGCAGGTGCTGCACGTCGATATCCACGGCCCAGCGGGGCTTGAACGGCACCGTCAGCGCACCGCCGTAGGTGACACCGCTGCCCACCGAGCCTTCGTCGTCGTTGGCCCGACCGTACCCGATCTGTCCGAACACCTCGACCGCGTGGGGCTGCGCCCACACAGCGCACGCCAGCACCAGCAGACACAAGATTCGCCGCATCATCGTCCCAGAGTAGCATCGGGCCACCACCTGGGAGGGAGAATAGAACAACAGGAGAACCGCTCGTGCAAGAGGCCGCCAGGGCGCTCGCCCGGCTCCACCGGCAAGTCATCGCCTGCCGCCGCTGCCCGCGCCTACGCCGTTACTGCGCCGGCCTCGCCGCCACGCGCCGCTGGGCCTACCGCGACTGGGAGTACTGGGGCCGGCCGGTACCCTCCTTCGGCGACCCGCGCGCCCGCGTCCTCATCATCGGTCTGGCGCCCGGCGCACACGGCTCCAACCGCACCGGCCGGATGTTCACCGGGGACAGCGCCGGAGACTTCCTCCACCGTGTCCTGCACGCCACCGGCTTTGCCAGCCAGCCCCTGAGCCACTCCCGGGACGACGGGCTGGAACTGTCCGGCGCCTACATCACCGCCGCGGTACGCTGCGCGCCCCCGCGCAACAAGCCCTCCCCCAGCGAGATCCGCCACTGCCGGGGATACCTGGAACGGGAGATCGGCCTGCTCAAGATGGTCACCGTGGTGGTGGCGCTGGGACGGCTGGCCTTTGACGTCTACCTTTCCATCCTGCGCGACCGTGGCTTCATCGCCAGCCGCTCAGCTTTCCCCTTTGGCCACAATAGGTTGCACTCGACCGGCGCGGGCCAGCCCGGGCTCCTGAGCTCTTTCCACCCCAGCCAGCAGAACACCTCGACCGGCCGGCTGACCGAGGCCATGCTGCGGGAAGTTTTCCTGAGGGCCCGCGAGCGTTCTGGGGTAGAATAGGGGGGTCGTCCCGAGAGCGCGCTCGCATGCTTGACTGGTCCGTTCCATTGCTGGCTTGGGCTGGTATCTCCCCGCTGGAGCAGTTCCGCCGTGCCCTGGCGGACGAGACCTTCGCCGGGATCCATCAGTTGAGCTGGTTCGACTGGGCGCTGCTGATCCCCTATTTCACGCTGCTGTTCATCCTGGCCGTTTACGGGGTGCACCGCTACGAGATCATACGCACCTACTACCGGCACCGCCGGAAGCTGCCCCGGGAAGCCGCGGCCCGCTTCGAGCAACTGCCCCGGGTCACCGTCCAGTTGCCGCTGTACAACGAGCGCTTCGTAGTCGAGCGCGTCATTGAGGAAGCCACCAAGATCGACTATCCCCGCGACCGGCTCCAGATCCAGGTGCTCGACGACTCCACCGACGAAACGGCCGTCGTGGCCGAGCGCCTGGTGGGGCACTACCGCTCCCAGGGCGTCCCCATCGAATACCTCCATCGGAACCACCGCGTGGGCTTCAAGGCCGGTGCCTTGCAGGAGGCCCTGAAGACGACCACCGGCGAGTTCATCGCCATCTTCGACGCGGACTTCCTCCCCCCGCCGGACTTCCTCCACCGCACCATCCACTTCTTCACCGACCCTCAGGTGGGGACCGTCCAGGCCCGTTGGAGCTACGTCAACCGCGAGTACAACCTCCTCACCGAGGTCCAGGCCATGCTCCTGGACGGTCACTTCGTGCTGGAGCACGGCGCCCGTCACGGCCGCGGGCTGTTCTTCAACTTCAACGGCACGGCGGGCGTCCTGCGGCGCCGCATGATCGAGGACGCCGGCGGCTGGGAGCACGACACCCTGGCCGAAGACTGCGACCTGAGCTACCGGGCGCAACTGAAGGGCTGGAAGTTTGTGTACGTGCCCACCGTGGAGTGTCCCTCCGAGCTGCCCGTGGACATGTACGACTTCCAGGTGCAGCAATCGCGCTGGGCCAAAGGGCTGATGCAGAACGCCCTGAAGATGCTCCCGCGCATCTTCCGTGCCCGCATCCCCTTGCGCCACAAGCTGGAGGCCTTTTTCCACCTGACGCCGAACATCAGCTACCCCCTGATGGTGTTGGTCTCGGCCCTGATCCTGCCGGTGATGATCGTCCGGTTCTACATGGGCTGGTTCCAGATGGTGTTCCTGGATCTGCCGTTAATTGTGGCCACCTTCTGGTCGCTGTGCGCTTTTTACGTCCTGGCGCAGAAGGAGCTTTTCCCGCAGGGCTGGAAGCGCGCGGTGTTCCTGCTGCCTGTGCTGCTGGCGGTGGGCGTGGGGCTGACGGTGGTCAACAGCCGCGGCGTGCTGGAGGCCGTGCTGGGCGTGCGCTCCAGTTTCACGCGCACACCCAAGTTCGCCGTGGGCCAGCGCACCGAGCAGATCGCCCGCCTGAGATACCGGCGCCGGGGCGGCTGGCTGCCCTTCGTCGAGATCGCCATCGGCACCTACTTCCTGGGCACGGTGGCGTACGCCATCGACTCCTACAACTTCTTCGCGCTGCCTTTCCTGCTGCTGTTTGTGGCCGGCTACTTCTGGGCGGGTTTCGGAACCCTCCACCACGAGTTGCGCGACCGCCTGCGCGCCGCCCGCGCGCGCCAGCGGCTGGAACTGGAGACAGCGCGATAGCTGTGAGCGCGGCCTTGTCCTCCCCCTGGAGCTGGTCCTCGGGGTCCCTGGTTTCGCTCATCGCCACGGCGGTGGGCATTGTGAGTGCCCTGCCCGTGTTCGGCCGGCGCGTGGACCTGGCCCGGGCGGCTGGCCTGGTGCCCTTCAGCGGAGGCCTGCTGGTGGGCATCGCGCTGTTCGGAGTGCTGCCGGAGCTGGCGGAGGCCTATCGCTGGGACGGCGCCGTGGCGTTCGTGTCTGCCGGCGTGGCGCTGCTGTGGCTGATCGGACGCTACGTCTACCCGGTGTGCCCCTCCTGCTCGCACACCCACCGGCACGAGCTGTGTGAGACGGCTCTGCACGGCTTCGCCCTGCCCGTGGCGGTGGCCGCCGCGATTCACGCCCTCCTGGACGGCGTGGGCATCGCCGCTTCTTACGAGGAGAGCGTGCAGGGGCTGGGAACGGCCGTCGTGGCGGCCGTGATGCTGCACAAGGTGCCCGAGGGCATCGCGCTCGGTGTGATGCTGCGCGCAGCGCTGCCTTCGCGGCTGGCGGCTCTGGCCCTGTGCATGGCGGCCGAAGGAGCCACCTTCCTGGGAGCGTTGCTCGAGTCGCTGCTGGGACCCCGCCTGGGCGGCGGTTGGACCCAAGGCGCGCTGGCCCTGGCCGGCGGCAGCTTCCTGTACCTCGGCTTCCACGCCACCCACGGGGACTGGAAGCGCCGCGGCACGCCGGCTCTCTGGCTGGCGGGCGCCGGCGCTGCCGGAGCCGCCAGCCTCCAGCAGGGCCTGCGCTTGCTGCTGCGCTAAGCCGTTAGCCACTCTTCAGCCTGACCAAGCTGCTTGCCAGAAAGCAGGTCACCGTATCCAGAATTGCGCACCCGCCAGCCGCAGGAAGATCGCCCGAATCCCCGGAACTGAGCCGCGCCGCAACTGGCTACGGTCGGATCGATGGTACCGCCAATTGCTGGCAGATTCTGATGGCGAGGCGATTGTCAATCAGTTCGCGGCGCTTCACACCTTTTGCATTCCAACTTCTACTGACAGCGGCAACAACTCGATCAGATCAGCGCCTGGCGCCGATGCTTCCGGGTCTGGCGTGGGAAGGGGCTTGCCCTCTTCCAGGCAAAGTTGCGCCATGTCCTCCAGTGCGCTGGCAATCATCAGGCGGGCGTCAGACAAGTCAAAGCCCTGGCTAAGCGCTCCAGGGAAGTCCAGCACTTCGGCCACAACCATGCGGTCCCCACCACGCGGAAGGTAATACGCTACGTGGTAACGAAGCATATCTATCAGGATACCGAAACTCCGATAGCGTCCACCACTAGTTCGGCCGCAATCGACCGATCCCGCAAGGTGCCGCAGCCGCCAAATGGCCGCGCCGGGAGAATGTCGCGGGCGGAGCTCAGTCCGCTGCGCGCGCTCCCAGCACCCGCTCCGCCATGGCACGCTTCAAGTCGGCGAGGCCCGCGCCGGTCACGCTCGAGATGGCCACGAAGGGCAGCCCTTTCTCCGCGGCCATCACCCGCAGCGCCTCGACGCGCGCCGGGTCCTGCGCGGCGTCCATCTTCGAGGCCACCACCAGCACGGGTTTCTGCGCCAGGTCCGCGCTGAAGCTGGCCAGTTCGCCCATCACGACCTCGAAGTCGTGGACCGGATCGCGCTCGCTGGCCTCGGAGACGTCCACCAGGAGCGCCAGCAGCCGCGTCCGCTCGATGTGGCGCAGGAAGCGGGTGCCCAGCCCGTGCCCTTCGTGCGCGCCTTCGATCAGGCCGGGGATGTCGGCCACCACGAAGCTGCGCCCCTCCTCCAGGCTGACCACGCCCAGGTGGGGCTCCAGTGTAGTGAACGGGTAGTCGGCAATCTTGGGGCGCGCCGCGGAGATGCACGAGATCAGCGTGGATTTGCCGGCGTTGGGGAAGCCCACCAGGCCCACGTCGGCCAGCAGCTTGAGCTCGAGCCGCAGGCGGCGCTCTTCGCCCGGGCGGCCGGGCTCGTGCTCGGTGGGTGCCTGATGGGTCGAGGTGGCGAAGCGCGCGTTACCGCGCCCGCCCCGGCCGCCGCGCGCCGCGACGAAATGCTCTCCGGGCTGGGTGAAGTCGTGCACCAGGCCGCCCGTGGCGGCGTCGTATACGACGGTTCCGACCGGCACCGGCACTTCCGCCATCGTGCAGGATCGGCTCAACGTGGGTGCTGGC
>CAZIRH010000276.1:0-6726 GCA_964541065.1 uncultured Solibacteraceae bacterium | reverse complement strand
TCGAAGATCTGCGCGCCGCGGTAGCTTTGCAGCGTCGAGATGCCCATCTTCGAGAAGACTTTCAGCAGGCCCTTGTTGACGGCCTTCTTGAAGTTGCGCAGCGCCTGGTCGAAGGTCAGCTCCCCGGGGAACGAGCCGCGGCGGTGCAGGTCCTCGAGCGTTTCCACAGCGAGGTAGGGGTTGACCGCGCTGGCCCCATAGCCGATCAGGAGCGCGAAGTGCATGACCTCGCGCGGCTCGCCGCTTTCGACAATGAGCGCCACCTGGGTGCGGGTCTCGTCGCGGACCAGATGGTTGTGCACGGCGGTGAGCGCCAGCAGGCTGGGGATGGGCGCGTAGTCTTCGTCCCAGCCGCGATCGGAGAGGATCAGCAGCGTGTAGCCGTCCTTGATGGCGAGCGACGCGCGCCGGCACAAACCTTCGAGGGCGCGCTCGAGTTCCTTCTCGCCCCCCTCGACGCGGTAGACCATCGGCAGGGTGATGGCCAGGAAATCGCCCCAGGACACGCGGCGCAGTTTTTCCAGGTCGCGGTTGGTGAGGATGGGGTGCTCCAACTTCAGGGTGTGACAGTGCTGCGGGGTCTCGTCCAGAACGTTGCGCTCGGTGCCGATGAAGCTGGCCAGCGACATCACCATCTCCTCGCGGATGGGGTCGATGGGCGGGTTGGTCACCTGCGCGAAGAGCTGCTTGAAGTAGTTGAACAGCGGCTGCGGCTGCTCCGAGAGGCAGGCCAGCGGCGTGTCCGTGCCCATCGAGCCCACCGGCTCCTGGCCCTCCACCGCCATGGGCGTCAGGATCATCTTCAGGTCTTCGGCGGTGTAGCCGAAGGCCCGCTGCCGGCGCACCATCGAGTCAAAGTCAGTGGGATGCCACCGCGGCGACTCGGGCAACTGGTCCAGGGTGATCTGGTGCTGGGTGAGCCACTCGGCGTAAGGGCGGCGCCGGGCGAGCCGCTGCTTGATCTCTTCGTCCGGGACGATGCGGCCCTCTTGGGTGTCCACCAGCAGCATGCGCCCGGGCTGGAGGCGGCCTTTCAGACGCACATCTTCCGGCGGCACCGGGAGCACGCCGGTCTCTGACGCCATGATGACGAGGCCGCTGTGGGTGATCAGGAAGCGCGCGGGCCTGAGGCCGTTGCGATCCAGGGTGACCCCGATCAGGCGCCCGTCGGTGAAGGCGATGGCGGCGGGGCCGTCCCAGGGCTCCATCAGCGAAGCGTGGTACTCGTAGAAGGCCCGTCTCTCGGGGTCCATGGCGGGGTCGCTGGCCCAGGCTTCCGGCATGAGCATGGCCATAACGTGCGGCAAATCGCGCCCGGCCAGGTGCAGCAACTCGACCGTGTTGTCGAGCGTGGCCGAGTCGCTGCCCCCCGGCACGCAGATGGGAAAAAGCTTCTTCAGGTCGTCGCCGAACAGAGGGGACTCGAGCACCGACTGGCGCGCGTGCATCCACGCCACGTTGCCGCGCAGGGTGTTGATTTCGCCGTTGTGGCAAAGGTAGCGGAACGGATGCGCCAGTGGCCAGGTGGGGAAGGTGTTGGTCGAGAAGCGCTGGTGCACCAGGCATAGCGCGCTGCGCACCTCGGGGTCGGAGAGTTCCCGGTAGAAATGGGCGATCTGCGGCGCCAGCAGCAGGCCCTTGTAGACGATGGTGCGGCACGAGAGCGACGGGATGTGAAAGAAGGTCTTGCCGCGCAGGTCGGAGGCCGCGATTTCGCTCTCGACCCGCTTGCGCACTACGTAGAGTTTGCGCTCCAGGGCGGCCTGGTCCATCTCCGGGGCGCCGCCGATGAAGATCTGCTCTATGTACGGCTGCGAAGCGCGCGCGATGCGCCCGATGGCGTTGGCGTCGATGGGCGTGTCGCGCCAGCCCAGCACGGCGAGACCTTCCTCGTGAACGACGCGTTCCAGAATGCCCTCGGCCAGCAGTCGCTGGTGCTTCTCGACCGGGAGGAAGACCATCCCAATGCCGTAAGTGCCCGGGGCCGGCAGCGCGAATCCCAGGGTGGCGCACTCCCGCGCGAAGAACTTGTGTGGGATCTGGATGAGGATGCCGGCGCCGTCGCCCGTGACGGGGTCGCAACCGGAAGCGCCGCGGTGGGTGAGGTTGATGAGGATCTGGATGCCCTGCTGGATGATGCTGTGGGAGCGGGCGCCGCCGAGATTGGCGACAAAGCCGATGCCGCAGGAGTCGCGCTCGTTGGCCGCGTCGTACAGGCCCTGCGGTTTGGGTAGTCCGTTTGTGCCTAGGCCGTCGTCCATCTCGGTGTAGTCTTGTCCCTTATCGACTGGGCTGTGGGTGTTTAGATCATGCTACAGGATCGCTTGAAATTAGTCAAGTGGAAACTGCCTCGCGGTGGCATTAGCTCATCTTATTGCGCTGCAATCAGTCTGGCTTATGGTATACTGCGGCCGTGGACTTCGAGCACCTGAACCTGTTCAAGGATATTGTTCACACGCGCAGCTTCAGCCGCGGCGCGGAGATGAACCACGTCAGCCAGTCGGCGGCCAGCCAGCACGTGCAAGAAGTGGAGAGACGGCTGGGCGTCTCACTTCTGGACCGCTCGACGCGGCCCTTTCGTCTGACCCCGGCCGGCCGGCTCTACTACGAGCTCTCGCGCGACGTGCTCCGCCGCAAGGACGACTTCGACGCCGCGCTGGATCGGCTCAGGCGCCAGGTGGAGGGGAAAGTGCGCGTGGCCTCGATCTACTCGGTGGGCCTGACCGAGATGACGCGGCTGAAGGAGGAATTCTCACACCGCTACCCCAACGCGCGCCTGGAGGTGGACTACCTGCGGCCGGACAAGGTGTACGAGGCGGTGCTGGCCGATGAAGCCGACCTGGGGCTGGTCAGCTACCCGGAAGCGAGTCGGCTGCTGGCGGTGATCGCCTGGCGACGCGAGGAGATGGTGTTGGCCGCGGCTCCGACTCATCCGCTAGCCCGCAAGTCGCTCGTCGAGCCCGCCGACTTGCAGGGGCAGGACTTCGTGACCTTTGACCCGGACCTGCCCATCCGCCGGGACATCGAACACTTCCTGCGCGAGGCCCGGGTCGAGGTGAACGTCACGATGCACTTCGACAACATCCAGATGATCAAGGAGGCGGTGGCGGTAGGGAGCGGGGTGAGCATCCTGCCAGCGCGGACCATGGAGGCGGAGATTGGGCAGGGGCGGCTGGCGGCGGTTCCGCTGGGTGCGGAACTGGTCCGCCCGGTGGGAATTATCCATAGGCGGCGCAAGCGCTTCCACCGCGCCGCTCAAGTGTTCTTGGAGCTGCTCCGGGAGCAGCCGGGCCCAGAGGATCTTGGGCCTCTCGCACAGCGTGTTTGATAAGATGCGGATGAGAGGTGATGCGATGCGAAGCCTGCACACACGCTCGCGGGTCGGTTCGGACGGCGTTCTTCGCTTGAACATCCCTGCAGGGTGTGCAGACGCCGAAGTTGAGGTGACGGACTTGCTTGAGCGCGTCGCTCCGCCCGAGAGGGCCGGCGCTGAGGCGCCGGGGTGGTCCGGGGATTTCTTCGGCGAAGTGGTTGGCGGCTGGCAGGGCGGGCCTCTGGTTCGGGAACCGCAACGTCAATACGAGACGCGGGTGCAATTGTGACCAGGTTCCTGGTCGACGCCGACGTCTGCATTCGCCTCCTGAACGAACGCGATTCGGCTCCGGCGTGAGCGCGAAGGGATGCTGGAGCCCGGGTACAAGCGGACGGGAGGCGGCGGAGTTGTGCTGATGATACCGCGTGAGCCTCATCCGCCGCCGGCCCAAGCGCTTCCACCGCGCCGCTCAAGTGTTTCTTGAACTGTGGCAGGAGCGCCCGGCAGCGGCCTGATTCGCCCCGGGCCGGCTCGCGGCTGGTGTTTCCCAGGGCCCGCCCACGGTCCTGGCCACCCATTTCTGGTACGATTCCCGTATGGCCAAAGCCAGAGGCATGTTCGACCTCGAATGCCCGTGTTGCGGGGCGTCGCTCAAGATCGACCCCGAAACCCGCGCCGTAATCAGCTTCAAGGAACCCGAGCGGCCACGCGCGGTGGAGAACCTGGAAGCCGCCGTAGCCAAGCTGAAGGGGGCAGCAGCGCGCCGCGAAGAGGCGTTCCAAAAATCCTTCGATCGGGAGAAGATGCAGAGCACGGTGCTGTCGAAGAAATTCGACGAGCTGCTCAAGCAGGCCAAGGCCAGCCCGGAGGAGCCGCGGCGGGTGCGGGACATCGACCTCGACTGAGGGCGGGCACCTCATGGAGGCGCGAGTGTCCGCGGGCCAGCCCTGGCGGCCGCTGCTCTCACCGGCTGCGGTGGTGGGCCTGGTGGCGCTGCTCGCGGCCGAGACCACCATAAACTACATCGACCGCCAGGTGTTATCGGTGCTGGCGCCGGTGTTGCGGGACGAGTTCCGGCTGACCAACGCCGAGTACGCGGCGATCATCAACGCGTTCATGGTCACCTACATGGTGTCGTACGGGCTGGCGGGCTGGGTGATCGACCGGCTGGGTGTGGTGCGCGGGGTGACGCTGTCGGTGGTGTGGTGGTCGGTCGCGGGGGCGCTGGCGGCGCTGGCCCGGGGGCCGACGAGCCTGGGCGTCTACCGGGCTTTGCTGGCGATCGGAACGGGCGGCGCCTGGCCGTCGTTCGCCAAGGCGGTAGCGTTGTGGGTGCGACCGCAGGCGCGCTCGTTCGCCATCGGCGTGTGCAATGGCGGTTCGAGCCTGGGCTCGCTCATCACGCCGCCGCTCGTGGCGTTTCTCGCTCTGCGCCTGGGTTGGCGCGGCGCCTTTGCGATCGCGGGCGCCATTGGTTTCCTGTGGGTGGCGGCCTTTCAGGCCTTTTGCCGGCAGCACCCCGAGATGCGCGCTACCGACAAGGGGCAAGCGTCGCGCGACTGCGCCGCGCCGCGCGTGCGATGGCTCACCTTGATCCGCTACCGGCAGACCTGGGCCGTGTTCTTCTGCCGCTTCTTCTCCGACCCCATGTGGTACTTCTACGTGTTCTGGATCCCGGAATTCCTGGCCCGCGAGCGGGGCCTGAGCCTGGCCGGGATCGGCGCGGTGGCCTGGGTTCCATTCCTGGTTTCTCTGAGCGCCAACTACGCCACGGGCTACGTTGCGCTGGTGCTCCAGCGCGCGGGCTGGAGCGTGAACCGCACGCGCAAGTCGCTCATGCTGCTGGCCACGTCGCTGTCTCCGGTGGGCATTGCCGCGGTGTTCGCGCACTCGCTCCTCTGGACCATGACCTTCATCTCGGTGGCGGTGTTCTTCTGGATGTTCTGGTCGGTGACGGTGCACACGCTGCCGGGCGACTACTTCCCGCCGCACGCGGTGGGCTCGGTCTACGGGTTTGGCGGGACCGGCTCGACGCTGGGATCGGTCATCGCCACGTGGGCGGTGGGGCGGACGCTGGATGCGACGGGAAGCTACATTCCCGTCTTCATCGGCATCGGGCTGCTGATGCCGGTGGCCTTCGCGGTGGGGACGGCTCTGATGGGGCGGGTGGAACCGGTGCGGCTCGCCGAAAGCTGAGCGTCCTCACCACACCGCGTCCTCGTCGGGGAGGGGCAGCTCGACGGGGGCCCGTTCTTTGGCGGACTGATACATGGCCAGGGCCCACTCCAGAGTGTGGCGCGCGCTTTCGAGCGTGATCATGGGCTCGCGGCCGGCGGCGATGGCGGCGGCCATGTCTTCGATGATCACCTGGTGATCGTGGAAGGCCAGATCGGCCGGGCCAGTGGCTCCGGTGGCGACGGCGGCGCTGCCGTAGCGGCGGATCTCGATGTCCTCGGGGCGTTCGTCGCGGAACTTCCAGGTGTCCATGCGCTCGCCGATCATGATGGCGGTGCCATCAGTGCCGTTGATCTCGAGGCGGATGTCGGTGCCGGGCCACAGCGCGGTCGAGGCCTGGACTACGCCCTGCGCGCCGCTTGAGTAATCGATGAACGCCAGCAGCGTGTCTTCCAGCTCGACGCCCGGGTGAGCCAGGTTGCTCATGCGCGCCTCGACGCGGCGCACCGCTCCGGCCAGGTACTGGAGCAGGTCGATGTAATGGAAGGCCTGCTGGATGGTGACGCCGGCGCCGGCGCGGCGCAGGGCGCGCCAGGCGTCCATGCGGTAGTAGTCGGCGGAGCGGAACCATTTCATGTAGGTGTCGGCGTGGAGGAGGCGGCCGAAACGGCCCTGCTCAATGGCGCGGCGCATGGCCTGGATGGGCTGGCGCGTGCGGCACTGAAGCACCACGCCGATCTTGACGCCCGCGGCGCGGCAGGCCTCGGCCATGGCGTCCACCTCGCGGAGCGACATGGCGGGGGGTTTTTCGACCAGCACGTGCCTGCCGGCGCGGGCACAGGCCATCACAGCCGCGTGGTGCAGGTGGTTCGGCGTCAGGACATTCACCACCTGGACGCGCGGGTCTTCCAGCATGGCCTCCAAGGTGGGATAGCCGGAGCAGCCGAACTCGACGGAGAACTTCGCCAGGCGCTCGGGGTCCACATCGGCGGCGGCCACTAGCTCAGCGTGCGCGGAGGCCCGCAGAGCCTGGGCGTGAAAGGGCGCCACCAAACCCGTGCCCAGCAGTCCGAATCCGACCATGGCGGTTCTCCTCCTCTGGTATCATACAGCCCATCAGATGCGGAGCATGATGACGAAACGTGATTTCACGCCGCGCCGGCCCGGGCGGGGCTGCCGCCGGGCTTGCCCCAATACTGTTTACTTAACGACATTTCTGTGGTATTCTGTTTTGTACA
>CAZIRH010000275.1:0-6762 GCA_964541065.1 uncultured Solibacteraceae bacterium | reverse complement strand
TTCTCGCCGGACGGGTCCCAACTGGTGCTGGCCCGAAATCCCGAGCCCGACTTTGCCGGGTATGACTTAGAGATCTACGGCATCGACGGGAGGTTGGTGCGGAGGCTCACTCACAGCGGGGGAGGTCCGTCTCCGATCACCAACTGGAACCCCGTCTGGTCCTCCGACAACCGAATTGCGTTCGGCTCCAATCGCACGGGACGGTTCGAGGTCTACAGCATCCAGCCGGACGGCTCGAACCTGACACAAGTCACTTATCAGGGCGGGGACTGGCCGAGTTGGTCTCCGGATAACAAGCGCATGGCCGTGCAGTCCGAGCGCGACGGAAACTCTGAGATCTACATCCTGGATGTTCCGCAGGGGAGCCAGGGGGCCTACTATTCGGGAAAGTACCCGAACCTGTTCGGGGAACTGCTGGGGAAGAGTGACGCGGAGGTCCGCCAGAAGCTGCGGGCGGCGTGGAGCAAGCTGTTCGTGGAGCCCGCCACGCGGCTATACGTTCCCGTTGGCGCCGACAGGGCCTACATTCTGGATCCGAATCCCGAGTTGAACCATGTGACCTCGGAGGGTATCTCGTACGGCATGATGGTCGCCGTGCAGATGGATGGTCTGGCCGAGCCGGGCGTGCGACCCGCTCCCAAGGAGGTCTTTGACCGCCTATGGCGGTGGGGGCGCGCCACCCTCCAGCAGACTGCTGGACCGAACCGGGGATGTCTGGCCTGGGAGTGGAAGTCCGGCGGCAGCGTTGACCCCACGCCCGCGCCTGACGGCGACGAGTATGCCGCCATGGCGCTTCTATTCGCCTCCGGACGCTGGGGCGAGAATACGGGGATCGCCTATCGTGCTGAAGCGCAGGCCATTCTGGACTGTGTACGCCAGAGCGAGTTCGAGCCCGCCAGGCGTCTGGTGTTGTTCAAGCCAGGCGTAGCTTTCACCAACCCCTCCTACCACCTACCAGCTTTCTATGAACTCTGGTCGCGATGGGCCCGAGCCGATCAGCGGTCCTTTTGGGCCGAAGCGGCGGTGGTCAGCCGGCAGTTTCTGCGAAGGACCGCCACCTGGCAGGGTCTGACGCCGGATTACGCGGAATTTGGCGGCCAGGGGTGTCCGGGTGAAGCTGGCTACCACCACCACTTCAGCTTCGATGCGTGGCGCGTGGCCAGCAACGTGGGCATGGACTACACTTGGTTCGCGACGGATCCGTGGGAGGTTGAGCAAAGCAACGCTCTGCTGCGGTTCTTCCACAGCCAGGGGTTGACGATCTATTACAACCAGTACAGCCTGACGGGCCAGCCATGCCCGGCGGGTATCCGCACACGTTCGTGTTGGCACTCGACGGGGCTGATGGCCATGAACGCGGTCGCCGCCCTCGCCGCCAATCACTACGTCCGCAGGGATTTCATGGACGAGTTGTGGCGCGCGTCAGTGCCGGACGATGTGGACACCCGGTACTATGACGGGCTTCTCTACCTGTTTGGGTTGCTCCAGGTGAGCGGCAACTTCAGGATCTACGTACCAGCGCCCTAGCTCGCTCGACCGCCCAACGTGCTGGGGGCCAAGCGGCCCAGCCGCGGCGCAAGTCACGAGTCACCGCCGCGCCCTTACCCCGCCGGAGAGGATGCCGTCCCAGCGGGGGTCGCCTTGGGCGCGGTAGGTGCCACCGAGCTTGTCCCAGTCCTGGCGGGTGAGGCCGTTCAGGTCCCAGACCACGCGGCCGTTGTGGATGGTCAGCTCGGCCACCAGTTTGCGCGTGCCGCGCAAGCGGGCGCCGTTGACATCCACGAAGCCGAAGCCGCCCCGCTCGATGCGCAGCACGGTCACGTCGGCCGCGGCGCCCACCGTCAGGTGGCCGAGGTCCGCGCGCTTGATGATCTCGGCCGGGCGCCAGGTCGAGCGGGCGATCACGTCGTCCAAGGTCAGACCCATGTTGAGGAACTTCGACATCACGTTGAGCATGTCCTTCATGCCCGCGTTCATCGAGCCGACGTGCAGGTCGGTCGAGATCGAATCGGCGATGAAGTCCTGACGTATGGCGGGCACAGCCTGGCGGAAGAGGAAGCTGCCGCCGCCGTGACCCACGTCGAAGATGATGCCCCGCTTGCGGGCCTCGAACAGGTAGGGCAGGACGCGCCCGCCCTCGTCCAGCATGGGGACCATGCTCAGGTAGGTGTGGGTGTATATGTCGCCGGGCCGCAGCTTCTTCAGCACCAGATCCTGGAAGGGGCGCTCGGGGAGGAAGCTGCCGAAATCCACCATGACGGGGAGGTCGGCCAGCGTGCCGGCCTCGACGGCGCGCTCGACGGCGATCCAGTCCGGCGCGGCGTAGTGGGCGGTCTTGATGCCGACGACCAGTCCTGGGTAGCGCTTCGCCAGATCAGCCGTGGCGCGGGCGTCCATGTCCGAGGTGTCCTGCTCGATCTTGCCGCCGCCCATGCCGTGACCGACGATGTTGAGCATGGCCAGCACTCGCGTGCGGGAGCGGTCGATGACGCGGTCCTTGAAATCGGGGAAATTGCGCCAGCCGGAACTGCCGGCATCGACCACGGTGGTGACGCCGGTGCGGTAGGAGAAGGGGTCCGGGTAGACGCTCAGGTCGCCCGAGTAGGCGCCGTGCATGCCGGTGCCCGCGTAGACGTGGACGTGTATATCGAGCAGGCCCGGAGTGACGTACAGCCGGGAAACGTCCACCGTCTTGAGCGCTTGCGAAGCGGGGATGTTCTCGGCCACGGCGGCGATCTTGCCGCTCTTGATGGCCACGTCGCGGCGGGCACTCACGCGGTTCTTGGGGTCGATGAGGTGGCCGCCTCGGAGGAGCAGGTCGTACTGGGTCTGGGCGGCAGCGGAAAGGGCCAGCAGCAGCATGGGGAGGACCTTCATACTGCGATTTTAGCCCGCCTGGGCGCACTTAGTCATAGGACCCATGCGCGATCCGCTTTTGGCCCCACTGATAGCCCTGGCGGGCGGAGTGCTCGCCGTGCGCCTGGTGCCCTTCGAGACGGGGCAGTTGCTGACGGCGACGGCAGCGCTGGCGGCAGTGGCGTTGCTGGCCTATGGGAAGAGCACGCGGCGTGCGGCGGGGCTGGCCTGCCTGGCAGCGCTGGCGTTCGCGGGGGCGCTGCTGGGGGTGGCGCACCGGCCTCCCGCCACGCCGGAACTGGATGCGGAAGCCCGGGAGGTCGTGATCTTGGCCGGCTGCGTGGTCGAACCGCCGGTCTTCGATGCCGCGCGCGAGCAGTTCGTCCTTGAGCTGGAGCCGGGTGCGCGGGCGCGGGTGAACCTGTACTTGCGGGAGGGCGAGCAACCGCCGGCGCTGCGCTATGGGCAGCGGGTGGAGGTCGAGGCGCGCGTGCGGCGCACGCACAACTTCCGGAACCCCGGTTCCTTCGACTACACCGGCTACCTGGGGCGGCAGGGCATCTACTGGACGGCCTCGGCGCGCGCCGGGCCCTCGGTGCGCGTTCTCCCGGGGGAGTGCGGCTCGGGCTTCTGGCGCGCAATCTACGGCCTGCGGCAGGCGGCGCTCGAGCGGATCGAGCGGCTCTACCGCGCCGAGCCGCGGCGGTCGGCGCTGATGCAGGCCATCCTCATCGGCGAATCCTCGCGCGTCGAGAAGTTGTGGACAGAAAACTTCCGGCGCACAGGCACCTACCATGCCCTGGTGATCTCGGGCCTGCACGTGACGGTGCTCGCCGGCTTCTTCCTGTTCCTGCTGCGCCTGTGCTACTGCCCGGAGCTGACGGCGCTGGCCTCGACCACGCTGGCCGGGTGGCTCTACGCGCTGGTGTGCGGGTGGCAGGCGCCGGTGGTGCGGGCCGCGGCGGGCTTCACGCTTTACGCGCTGGCGCGGTATTTCTACCGACGCGGGCAACTGCTGAACCTGCTGGCGGCGGTGGCCATCGGCTTTCTGGTGCTGGATCCGGAACAGATGTTCGAGGCCAGCTTCCAGCTTTCGTTCCTGTCGGTGGCGGCCATCGGGGCGCTGGCGGTGCCGCTGCTGGAGCGGACGTCGGTGCCGCTGGCGCGGGGGCTGAGCGGGCTGGCGGACCGGGGCCGTGACGTGCACCTCGCGCCCCGGGTGGCGCACTTCCGGGTGGAGCTGCGCCTGCTGGCGGAGACCGTCGAGCTCTGGACGCGCATTCCGCAGCGGTGGGCGCTGGCGGCCTTCGCGGTCGTGCTGCGGGCGGTCTTTTGGGCCTGGGAGCTGGTTGTGGTTTCGGCCACGGTGCAGGTGGGGCTGGCGCTGGCGATGACGGCGTACTTCCACCGGTTGTCGCTCACCGGGCTGACGGCGAACCTGCTGGTGGTGCCCCTGCTGTCGCTGGTGGTGCCGGTGGGGTTCGTGGCGGTGTTCACCGGATGGGCGCTGCCGGCGGCGGTGGCTGGCGGGCTGCTCGGGGCGGCCCAACGCGTGGCGGACTGGCACGCGGGTTGGGAGCCGGGCTGGCGGATTCCGGCGCCGCCGTTGTGGCTGGCGCTGGCCTTCACGGCGGCGCTCGTGGTTGCCGGCCTGATGATGCATGCGGCGCGGAAGTGGAGGCTGGCGGCGGGATGGCTGGCACTGGCGCTGCTGGCGTTGATCGTGTGGCACCCGTTTCCAGCGCGGGTAGAGCCGGGGAAGCTGGAACTGACGGCCATCGATGTGGGGCAGGGTGAGAGCCTCTTCGTGGCGTTCCCCGACGGCAAGCTCATGCTGGTGGATGGCGGCGGCATTCCGGTGTTCGGCGCGCGGCGACGCCCGCGGCTGGACATCGGCGAGGACGTGGTGTCACCCTACCTGTGGAGCCGCTCGATCAAGCGGCTGGACGTGGTGGTGGCCACGCACGCGCACGAGGACCACATGGGGGGCCTGGCGGCGGTGGTCGAGAACTTCCGGCCCCGCCAATTGTGGACCGGCGCGGTTCCGGAGGGCGACCCCGTGTGGGAACCGCTGCTCCGCGCGGCGCGGGCGCGCGGCGTGAAGATTGTGCCTTTGCGCGCGGGCGTGCCGTTTCGCTACGGCGGAGCGGAGGTCGAGGTGCTGGCGCCCGCGGCCGACTATCACGCGGGCGCGCGGGCGCAAAACAACGACTCGGCGGTGCTGCGGATCTCCCACGGAAGGCACTCGTTCCTGCTGGCCGGAGACATCGACCGGCGCATTGAGGGGAAGCTGCCGGTGGGGAAGACCGACGTGCTCAAAGTCGCGCATCACGGCGGCAAGAACTCGACGAGCGCCCCGCTGCTGGATGCGGCGCAGCCCGCCGTAGCCCTCATCTCGGCGGGCTTCGAGAACTCCTATGGCCTGCCGAGTGCGGAGGTGCTGGCGCACTTGCGGGAGCGGCGCGTGGCAGTCCTGCGCACGGACCTGATGGGGCGCGTGACGGTGCGCAGCGACGGGCGGCGGCTGGAGCTGGACACGACGGCCTGGGGAGGGGAACCGCGCCGCCTACCCAGCGTCTTCTGAGCCCCCTTGGGCCTCGAACTGGCGTTCCCCCTCCTCCGCAGCCTCCGGGCCGGCCCGCTCGGCGGCCGCCAGCGCCGCGCGGGCTTCCTCCAGGCGCGCCGCAGGCACGCGGACTTCGAACGGCAGGCTGGGGAACTGGGAGCCGCTGACCAGCAGCGTCGGGATGCCCTGGGCTTCCAGGACGCTTTGCACTCCCACGGCCAGCATCTCGCCGTTGTGCGCGTCGGAGATGAACGCGGTCACCATGTCCAGATCATGCGAGTCGTCGGGCTGCTCGTAGGCTTCCAGTTCCGGTTCCTGCTCTTCGTAGCCGCCGTTCATGCTACCAGCATAGCGCGCTCCTCCCCGTTGGATAGAATGGAGCAAGGAGATCGAAACGATCATGGAGAGCAACATCGAGAAGATCCTGTGGTTCTGCGCGGGAGCGGCGGTGGGCGCCGGCGTCGCGCTGTTATACGCTCCGCAATCGGGCGAGGAGACCCGCAAGTGCCTCCGCAAGAAGGCGGAACAGGCGCGGGACAAGGTGGTGGAAGCCGGCGAGGAGCTGGCCGAGAAGGGCAAGGCGGTCTACGAGAAGGGCGCCAAGGTGGTCGAGGAGGCGTCCGATTTGCTGGAACGCGGGCGCCAGTGGGTGGCAAGGTGAGCGCCGATGCCTGAGCTGCCGGCGTTCGTGAACGAGCCGTGGGCCGATTTTTCCGTCCCCGAGAAGCGGCAGGCCATGGAGCAGGCGCTCGAGCGCGTGTGCGCCGAGTTCGGCCGCGAGTACGAGTTGTGGATCGGGGGGCGGCGAGTGCGCACGGAGGGGAAGCTCGAGTCGCGGAACCCCTCGCGTCCCGCGGAGGTGGTGGGCGTGCACCAGCGGGGAACCCCGGAGCTCGCCGCGCAGGCCGTCGAGACCGCCAGCGCCTTCTTCCCGAAGTGGAGCCGCACGCCGGCCGAGACCCGCGCCAGCATGCTGCTGCGCGCCACGGAGATCCTGCGCGCGCGGAAGATGGAGTTCAATGCCTGGCTGGTCTACGAAGCGGGCAAGACCTGGATAGAGGCGGAGGCCGACGTCTCCGAGGCCATCGACTTCTGCGACTACTACGCGCGGGAGATGCTGCGGCTGGCCGGGCCGCAGCCGGCGGTGCAGCTTCCCGGCGAGCGCGACGAGCTCTACTACCTGCCGCTGGGCGTGGGCGTGGTGATTCCGCCGTGGAATTTCCCCCTGGCCATCCTGGTGGGGATGACCACGGCGGCGCTGGTCACGGGCAACACCGTGGTGCTGAAGCCTTCGAGCGACACGCCCACCATCGGGGCGAAGTTCCTCGAAGTGCTCCACG
>CAZIRH010000274.1:0-6774 GCA_964541065.1 uncultured Solibacteraceae bacterium | reverse complement strand
GGTTGCCGCTGCGCGTCTCGAGCAGAATCTGGCCGCCCCCGGCCTGGCCGCGGAAGGTCAGGCGTCCCCAGTAGGAGAACGTTCCCGCATCGAAGACCTCGCTCTCGATGGCGCCTTCGGTCTCCAGTCCTGGTCCGATGCGATACAGTTTGCCCACATTGCCCGTGGCGGCGTAGAGCCTCCCGCCGCGCCCGGCCAGCAGGCAGGTGACCTGCGTGGGCTGCGCGTGGAGCAGTTCGCTGTGCACCAGGTCGGAATCCAAGCGGTAGATGAGACCCTTGTTGCCCGTGCCGACCAGCGGCCGACCCTCCGGATCGAAAACCACGCTGTAGGCGATGTGCTGCGCGTGGCTCCAGACCCTACGCGGGAAACCCTCGGGGCTGATGCGGTAGACCTCCGAGCCGCCGGAGACCGGGGGGGTGACGATGCTGGGAATGGGCGCGGGCACGGGCTGCACTTGGCGCGCCTGCGCCGTGCCCGGCGGCGCGACCGGGGCCGGGCTGGGCTGCGGAACCGGCGCCACGGGCGCAGACGGAGTCGGAGGCGCGGCCGGCGGAGCGCCCTTGGCGCCGACGCCCGCAGCGTAAATAGCGCCGTCCTTGGCGAGGGCCACCGCGGTGATCTCGCGCCGGGCCGTCTGGTAGAGCACAAACCCCTCGCCCTTCGGATTCACACGCACGATCAACCCGCCCGGCTCGGTGCCCACCAGCAGGTTGTCCTGAGCGTCGATGGCCAGCGCGCGGGCGTGCGTCTCACCGATCTTGTAGAACACCTCGCCCTGGCCGTTGGGCGTGACGCGGTGGATCTCACCGCGGTCGCCCGTGGCGATGAACAGGTTGCCCCGGCTGTCAAAGGCCAGGCCCCAGATGTACTTGGCGCGCGGGTCATAGAAGACCTCGGTCTTTCCGCCGGGCAGGACCTTGTAGACCTTGCCGTCCGGAGAGGTGGCGGCGTAGACCTGGTCGCCGCCGCCCACAGCCACGGCGTGCACTTCCAGCTCGTCCCACGACGCGAGCGTCTTCCCCTTGCCGTTCGGCGGGATCACGTAGAGGCGCGCGCCCGGGCCGCCCGGCCCGCCCCCGCCGGCGTAGAGGTTCCCCTTCGAGTCCTCGGCCAGCGCCCACAGATACACGGAGGCGGAATCGAAGATCTCCTCGAGGCGCGGGGCCAGCCGTAGCCGCCCGTCGCTCGTGAGCAAGAGCTTCTTCAGGTGGCCCTTTTCAAAGTCCGAGTAATCGCCCTGGGACCAGTACTTGGTTTCCACGGCAAAGCACAACGAAACCAGGGCGATCAGACAATGCAGTGCAGTTCTCATGGGCGGATGGCTATCTGACGGTGATTTTCAGGGCGTAGCTGCCGGTGATGGCGTACTCGAACGGAATGGCCATCTGCTGGAGCGCGCTCTCGCCCGAGGTGGCGAAGCTGCGGCTGGCCTCCCGCCCGGTCTGCATGACGTTGAGCACCGAGGCCGGCAGGCTGGGCAGCGTCTTGTCGTTGTAGTACAGCGTGGGCCGGGCCTCCAACAGCGAGATGTAAAGCTTGTCGTTGCTGCGCTCCTGGTTGATGAGCGAGACGGTCTGCGCCAGGTCGATGAAGCGGTTCATGAAGCCCGCAACGCTCCCGATGCGGTTCAGTGTGTCGGCATCGCTCAACAGGATGCGGTGCTCGCCCTTGGCGAGCCCGGGCGGGATCCGGAGGCTGAAATCCCGCGTGATGCGCGGGCCGCGGTACGGCCGCAGGAAAACTTTGATGGGCACTTCCTCGCCTGGCTGGGCTTCGCTGACCCCCAGCCAGGCGCTCTCGATGGCGGCCACGCGCCGCTCGGGCAGGAGATCGATGGTGGCGTCCACCCGTTCCAGCCGGGGCGTCTTGACCGCGTTCAGGAACAGGCGGTTGAACTTGTCGCCCCACCAGCCGGCCAGGAGCATGGGCGCGGGCACGGCCAGCTCGCTGGCGGCTTGCATGGTCGCCAGCACCAGGTTGGGGTGCCCGGTCAGCTCCACCTTTGCGCTCAGCCGGTAGGTGGACTCCTCGCGGAAATCGTTCAGCCCGGAAATCGAGTTGAACAGCGTCACCATCATCAGGTAGGGGGTCCACCTCTGCTGGACGAATACGTGGAAGCGGAAGGTCTTCTGCTTGCGGATGGTATGGTCCTCGGCGAACGAGCGCACGTTGAGGTTCACCGGCACCATGGCGGCGGTCTCGCCCAGCACGCCCAGCATGCCGCTGTGGCGGTCCTGCTTGAAGGCGCCCACGATCTCGGTAGCGTTGGCGAACTTGCCCGGCTGGAAGCTCGAGGGGTTGGTGAACAGCACCTCGGCCCGGCTCATGGGCAGGTCCAACGGGCCGAGGTTGAACAGGGGATGGCCGAACGCCAGCACGCGCCGGCCGTCGTTGTACGTCACCGTGCCCAGGCCGGTGACGCTCATGTCGCCGGAGACCAGCACCCCGGCCACGGCGTCGCCGGGCTGGAGCGATTGCTGCCAGCCCGCGGCCGGCTTAGGCCCGGCCAGCAAACCGGCGGCGCCGCCCTGCACCGCGGCCAAGCCCAGTTGGCGGAACGTGGGGCCGAACTGCTCGAGCACGCTCGGGTCGAAGCCGGAGAACGCCAGCGGCGTTTCAATCGGCGCCAGCGCCACCGCTTTCGCCGGCGCGCCCTGTTCCGAGGCGCGGTCCGGCGTGCGCGCGTCCACCGGCTGGGAGCTGTCAAACTCGCCCACTTCGAGCATGAGTTCGATGGGCGTGATGCCGCAGGTGGCCTCGGGCGAAAACACGCTCAGGCGCGTCGAGATCGCGCCGATGAGTTTCCCCTCGATGTAGACGGGGCTGCCGCTCATGCCAGCCGCCACGTTCGTGCGCGCCGCCTTGCCGCCCAACCTCGCCAGAATCACGTCCTGCTTCGGCCCCCAGGCGTTCTTCCACAGCCCGATGATCTCGACCGGCACTGGCTCCGGCTCGGCGCCGGCGAACACCGTCCAGGCGAGCCCCTTCATGCCGGGCTTCAGCTCGGCGGACTTCATGATCTCGACGCTGCCGGCGCGCGGGCGCGTCACCTGCGCCTCCGGCGCCTGAGCCCAAGCGAGCGCCGCGAGCGTCCACACCGCCGCCACCAGGCGAACCTGCATAGGAGTGAGCTGCCTCAACACAGGGTAGTTGACTCCATTATCTCGTAGGTCGTTCCCGCAGTGGGATTCCGCTACGGGCTACCTCATGAGCAGCAGGGAGGGCAGAGAGAGGCAGACGATCCGCGGGTCGGGCACCGGGGCATCATCGTGCATCGTGACCAGGATGCCGAACGGGGCGTTGTAGACCGTCTTCTCGATGAAAGCCCGCAAGCCCAGTGTGTCGCGGTGCGGGTCGATGCGGCGCCGGTACTTAACCTCCAGTGGGATGCGCTGTTCCCCCACCGTGAGGACGAAGTCCACTTCGGGCTCGGCGCCACGCTCAGGGAAGTGTGCCAAGTCCAGGTGAGGGATGCCGCTCAGGAAGTACCCCACCACGCTTTCGGCCAAGTGGCCCGCTAGGTCCTGCAAATGGGGCGCGTTGTCCAGAGCCTCGGGATCCAGCGGAACCAGCTCTTGCAGCCAGCTTGCCCTCAAACTGTGATCGCAGATGCAAAGCTTGTGGTTGCCCTTGCGACGTTTCAGCCGCAGCTCCAGGGGATGCACGAGCTTCAGCAGCATCGCCCCGTCGAGGAACTTCAAGTATTGGAGGATGCGCTGCCAGCCGATGTTGCCTCTCAAGGCCTGCCGGATCTGGTGAATGAACACGGCCTGACCCGGGCTCTGTCCCGCATAGCGACAAGCGAGCCGGTACACCTGCTCGAGCAGTTGAGCGTCCCGCTTCAACCCCCGCTCGCCCACTCGAAGGTCGTGCTGGATGGCCCGTTGAATCACCGTCTCGTTGAGCTGGTCAGCCACCTCGGGCCAAGGCCTCTCCCAGTGGGCCTGGGCCACGGGGTAACCGCCGCGCTCGGAGAACTGCGCGAACGCCTGATCTCGGATTTCCCGCCGTGCCCTGCCCCAATCGTGGAGCTCGTGCCAAAACTCCTGTCGGAGCAAGGCTTCCAGCCCGTTTTCCGGCAGGCGGGGCGCAAGGTGATGCCCGGAACGCAAACCCGCAATTTCCCGCAGCAGCAACGTCCCAAGATCCGCAGTGGTGATCCGGCCGGCGAGGCTGTCCCGCCCTCCCTCAATCCGCAGGGCCGAACTGCCTGTCACCAGCACCCTCACCGTATGGTGGTCCACCAGGGCCTTCAGTTGAGGGGCCCAGTCGGCTAGATTCTGTACCTCGTCCAGAAGCAGATACGCGGTCTGGCCCTCTCTGGCCGCTTCGTTGAACGTCCGGCCGAGGATGCGGTTCTCGAACCATCGGGCAATCGAGAGCACCGGCTCGGAGAGCCCGCGCAGTGAGGGTATGTCATCAAACTGCACGCGTAAGATGCGGCCTGGGGTGACGCCTTTTTCCTCAAGCAGGTGCTCGATCAACTGCAACTGAAGCGTGGTCTTGCCCACCTGCCGGGGGCCACGGAGCACCGTCGCCGGAGCGAGCCCGCTGTGGAGCTTCTTGAGGGTCGTCTGGAACGCCCATCGCCTATAGGGTGGGAGAACCGGCCCGGGCTTGCCTTCCCACCAGGGGTTGGTGTTGCGCAGGAAAGCGTCCAGCGCCGGGGGAAGCCGTTCGAGGTCGAAGATGTCGCGCTGCGCGCTCATGCCCACCCCACTCTGTATTGTGCCAGGAACTGGACAAGACGGGAGTCTTATCCCACTGGCGGCGCGAAAAACTCCAGCGGCGCGAGCGCGACGATCTTCCAGGACTTGCCGCGGCGCTCGAGCGTGGCCTTCAGCGTCTGGCGGCGGCGTTCCATCGAACCGGACGGCGCCTGGCTGCGGAGCTCGAGCATCCAGTCCAGCGCCACCGCGCAGCGCTGGCCGGCGCGCTTCTCCTCGATCAACTCCACCGAGGAGGCCGCTTCAAACTGGTTGAGCAGCGCAAAGATGTGGGCCTCCAGCCGCTCAAATCCCGGCATGCCGCGATCGAACCATTGCAGGAACCCGCTGGCGCTGCCCGTGCTCAAGGCCTCGGCCATCCGGGCGAAGACCTCGCGCACCTCCGGGTCCTCGGCGCGCGCAAGAGCAGCCGGCAGCAAGCAGACAAGGTGCCGGCGCGTCAGCATTCAAGTGCGGTAGCTGGCGTTGATCTGGACGTACTTCTCGGTCAGGTCGCAGGTCCAGAAGCGCGCCTGTCCCGGCCCGTGGCCGCGAATGGCGAAGCGGACGACGCACTCGCGCGCGTCCAGAAGGTGCTTGAGCTCGTGCTCGGCGAACGGGCTGGCCACGCCGCCGCGGCACACGCGCACGCCCTGCACCAGGATGTCAACCTTGGCGGGCTCCAGGTCCACGCCCGAATTGCCGGCCGCGGAGAGAATCCGGCCCCAGTTGGGGTCCGAACCCGCGATGGCGGTCCTGACCAGCGGCGAGTTGGCGATGGCCCTGGCGATCAGGGCCGCCTCACCGTCGTGGCGCGCGCCGGTCACGCGGATGGTGATGAGTTTGCGCGCGCCCTCGCCGTCGCGGGCGATCTTCTCGGCCAGGTCTTCCATCACCCACGAGAGCACCTCGTCGAAGACCAGGCACTCCTTGGCGTTGGGCCGCAGGCCGGAGGCGCCGTTGGCCAGCAGCACCACGGTGTCGTTGGTCGAGGTGTCACCGTCCACCGAAAGCCGGTGGTAGCTGCGTTCGACCGCGCCGGTGAGCGACCGGCGCAGGCGCGCCGGCGGGATGGCGGCGTCGGTCAGGACGAAGGCCAGGGTGGTGGCCATCTGCGGATGGATCATGCCGGCGCCCTTGGTCATACCGGCGATGTGGATGACGCCGCGGCGCAGGGGCACCTCCCCGAAAGCCACTTTGGGGCCGCGGTCGGTGGTGAGGATGGCGTGCGAGACGTCCTGGAAGCGGTGCGCGGAGAGCCCCTGGATCAGTCGCGGCAAGGCGCGCACGATCAACCTGGGATCGAGTTCGACCCCGATGACACCGGTGGAGGCGGGCAGCACCTGCTCGGGGGGCAGCTTCAGCTTGCGGGCCAGCGCGCGGCAGCAAGCGCACGCGACGCGGGTCTCGCTGCGCGTGGCGCAGTTGGCGTTGCCCGCGTTGACCAGGATGGCCCGCGCGATGCCGCCCGTGGCGCGCAGATGCTCGCGCGCCAGCCGCACCGGCGCAGCCTGCACCCGGTTGCGGGTGAACATCGCCGCCGCCGAGGCCGGCGCCTCCGAGACGATCAGGCCCAGGTCATCTCGGTTCTCTTTCCGGATGCCGGCGTACGTCGCCGAGTAGCGGTAGCCCGCCGGGAGTTTCACTGGCCGATCCCCCTCACTACATCATTCTCCGACAAGTGCTGCCCGGCCAGGAAAGCCGCGGTCGCCATCCGCTTGCGACCCTCCAGTTGCACCTCCAGCACTTCCAGAGACGTGCCCCCGCCGCAGGCCGCCCACAGGCGGGCTTTGCCGGCGCGGAGCGTGCCGGGCACACCGGAGGCGGCTTCGCCCAAGCGGGTCCTCCACACGTGCAGCAACTGGCCGCGGAAGCCAGTGTAGCATCCCGGCCACGGCACCAAGCCCCGCACGCGGTTGTGGATCTCCCGGGCGGGCCAACGCCAGTCGATGAGCCCGTCTTCCTTCTTGAGCAGCGGCGCGTGCGTGGCCAGCGACAAGTCCTGCTGGACGGGCACAACGGTCCCGGCCTCCAGGCCCGCGAGCGTCTCCACCAGCAGGGCGGC
>CAZIRH010000273.1:0-6774 GCA_964541065.1 uncultured Solibacteraceae bacterium | reverse complement strand
ATCCTGGACCACGTACCTGCCGCCGCCGGGATACACTTCGTCGTCGGCCCGCGCGGTGAATAACAACGGAGATATCCTCATCAACGCCAGCAACCCGTCGGGCACGGCAAGCTTTCTGTTGCAGGGTGGGACTTATGTGGGCCCGCTGGCCATGCCCGGCTTTGGGAGCGGTTTGAACGATCTGGGCGCGATTGCAGGCGGCCGTAGTTACTCGCCCGACTACGGGGGCTTCCTTTGCGAGAGTGGAGTCTGCGCTGATGTTCACTTCCCCGGCGCATACTCTACCGGCGTGGCCGATGTGGACAACTTCGGCAACCTCGTCGGCGCTTACCACACGGGTTCCATGCTGACGAGTTACTACTACGACAAGGCGAGCGATTCGTTTTTCGACATTTTTTTCGACTTTGAATACGCGCACCACCAGACCACCGGTCTGGCCGCGGGCGGCTGGGTCACGGGCGTGCGCTACACGGACGGGAATTGGCACGACAGCTTCATCGGCCACCTGGTCCCCGAACCTGGCACCTTCGCGTTATGCGGCCTGGCTCTCCTCGGCGCGGCCCTCCGTCGCCTGGTCTTGCCCCGGTTCTGACCGCCCCCGCCGCTCAGCTCGCCGGCTGACGGGCTTCCTGGTCCTGGTACTGGAGCTGGTAGAGCTTCCAGTAGATGCCGCGCAGGGCCAGCAGCTCCTGGTGGGTGCCGGTTTCGCGCAGGCGGCCTCGGTGCATCACCAGGATGCGATCGGCGCGCTGGATGGTCGAGAGGCGGTGCGCGATGATGATCGAGGTGCGGCCCTCGACCAGCCGGCCCACGGCTTCCCGCACCCGAAACTCGGTCTCGGGATCGACGCTGGAAGTGGCCTCGTCCAGGATGAGGAAGCGCGGATTGTGCGCCAGGGCCCGGGCGAAGCTGATCAACTGCTTCTGCCCGGTGGACAGGCTGTCGCCGCGCTCATGCACCGGCTCGGCGAAGCCGCTGGGCAGCGACCGGACGAAGTCCAGCAGGCTGGCCTGCTCGGCGGCGGCCTCCAGGTCCTCCTCGGTGATCCACTCGGTCCCCAGGCGGATATTGTCCTGGATGGTGCCGGAGAACAGGTGGGGGTCCTGGAGGACGACGCCGAAGTGCTGGCGGAGGTCGCGCGGGTCGAACTCCCGGAGGTCAATGCCGCCGATGCGGATGGCGCCACGCTGCACGTCATAGAAGCGCAGCAGCAGGCTCACCAGGGTGGTCTTGCCCGCTCCGGTGTGGCCCACCACGGCGATGGTTTCTCCCGGCTCGACACGGAAGCTGACGTCGCGCAGCACCCACTCCTGGTCCCGGTAGGCGAACCAGACGCCGTCGAACTCGAGGGGCGCCTGGCCCTCCGGGACGGGCCGGCGCTCGCGCGGCGCGCTGATGCGCACCGGCTCGTCCAGCAGGGCGAAGATGCGCTCGGCGGCCGCCATGGCCGCCTGGAGCAGGTTGTACTTCTCGCTCAACTGGTGGATGGGACGGAAGAAGCGCAGCCCGTACTGAAAGAAGGCCATCAGCACGCCCAGGGTCAGGCCGCCCCGGCGGATCTGAAAGCCGCCATAGGCCAGCAGCGCCGCCAGGCCCAGCACGCTCAGAAACTCGATCATGGGGAAGAACCAGGCATAGGCGACGATGGCATCTTTGAAGGCGTCCAAATACTCGCGGTTGGCGCGCTCGAACTGCTGTCTGCTCTTCCGCTCACGGCGGAACAGTTGCAGGACCGTGATGCCGCCGATGTGCTCCTGCAAGTGGGAGTTGATCTTGGCGATGGCGGTGCGAATGCGCCGGTAGCTTTGAGTGGCGGCGCGGCGGAACGCCACGGTCGCCACGATCACCAGGGGTAAGACTCCCAGCAGGACCAGGGTCAGCGGCGGGCTGAGCTGCATCATGGCGGCGGCGACGAAGGAGAGCGTGAGCAGGTCGCCGAGGATGGTCACCACGCCGGAGGCCAGCAGCTCGTTGAGCGCGTCCACATCGGTGGTGACCCGGGTGATGAGCCGGCCGGCGGGCGTGCGGTCGTAGTAGGAGATGTCGAGTTGCTGAAGGTGCCCCATCAACTGGGTGCGGAGGTCCAGCATGGCGCGCTGCCCGGTCCACTGCATCAGGTAGGACTGCGAGAACTCGAGGGCGAAGGAGGCCAGGAGCACGAGCAGGTACAGGGCCGACAATTGGGCCAAGCCGGTCCAGGGGTCGGCCGCGAGATACCGGTCCAGGAGGGTGGCGCCGCGCGCGCCGGCGGGCTGGAGGTAGCGGTCCACGGCCACCTTGGTGAGCAGCGGGCCGATCACCTGGAGCACCGAGTAGCACAGCAGCAACACCAGCGTGACAGCCACCGTGCGGCGGTACGGCCACAAGTACTTGAGCAGCCGGAACATCAGCCGGCGGTCGAACGCTCTACCCAGGATCTCTTCGTCCGCTGCGACCAGTCTAGGAGGCACGAGTGAATAATCTCTCTCCCTCCAGGATACGTTAGCCGCCCGTGGAAAAGGCCGCTCCCCGCCCAGAGGGCACCCGGTCGCGGCTCGGCAACCCGTTGATCCTACTAAGCCGGGAGCGTCAGCGAGCGGTCCGGCGTGGCTTTTTGCACGGGCTGTCAGGGTGAGGAAGCCAGGCAGGAAGGAGTCGCCCCAGGGGGAATACGCTACAGTGGGAAGGAGTGAACGGAGTGATCGTCGTCAACAAGCCGGAGAGCTGGACCTCGCACGACGCGGTGAACAAGGTGCGGCGGCTGGCGGGCACCCGCCGGGTCGGCCATCTGGGCACGTTGGATCCCATGGCCACCGGCGTGCTTCCCCTGGTGGTGGGCGCCGCCACGCGGCTGGCGCAGTTCTACGTGCGCAACGACAAGGTCTACGACGCCGTGGTGGGCTTCGGCTACTCGACCGATACGTACGATCGCGACGGCACCCCCACCTCCCCCATCACCCAGCCGGATGTCCAGGCCGAGCAACTCGAGCCGCTGCTCGAGGAGTTTCGCGGGACCATCCGGCACGTGCCGCCGGCCATCTCGGCCAAGAAGATTCACGGCAAGGCGGCGCACCGGCTGGCGCGGAAAAACATCCCGGTGGAGCTACCGCCGGTCGAGGCGACCATCCACTCGCTGGAGCTGGTGAGCTGCCAGGACGCCGAAGCGCGGCTGCTAGTGCACTGTTCGGCGGGGACGTATTTGCGCACCATCGCGCACGATCTGGGAACGCGGCTGGGTTGCGGCGCGCACTTGAAGGCGCTGGTGCGCACGCGCTCGGGAGCGTTCACGCTGGAGCAGGCCCGCACGATCGAGGAACTCGAAGCACTGGCCCGCGAGAACCGGCTGGCCGAGGCCCTCATCCCGGCGCGCGACCTGCTGCCCGAGTTCCCTGCCGAGGTGGTGGACAACATCACCGCGGGCCAGATCAGTCATGGGCGCGACTTCCGGGTTTCGCCGTTTCGCGGGCGGCGCGGGGCGCGTTATGTGAAGGCCGTCACGCAGTCGGGCGAGCTGATCGCCATCGGCGAGGCCAAGCTGCCCAACTTGTACCATCCCATTCTGGTGCTGTGAAGCTGTTTCCTGAAGGTAACGCAACTATGGTCGGCTGACGTCTAAAGTGACACAGGAGGCGACCATGCGCGAGGAGGGTGGTACGAGTGTCTCAACCAGGCGCAGCGTGCTGAAGCTGGCCGCGGGGGCAAGTGTGTCGGCCTGGTTCCGCCTGTATGGCGCGGGCCCCGATTTTTGGAACAAGAAACCGCCGGCGGATTGGTCCGCCGATGAGCTCCAGCGCCTCACTACCCGCTCACCCTGGGCCAAGCAGGTGACTGCCCGGCCCAGCCGATCCGAGGAAGGCGGATCAGGCGGGGGCCTGGGCCGAACGCGCTCAGGCGGGGGCCTGGGCATGCCGCGCGTGGGCATCGGCATGGGTGGGCCGCGAATCGGTGTCGGGGGGCCGCGCATGGGCGGCGGCGGACGCACGAGCCGCGCCGAGCAGTACCAGGGGACGGTCCGGTGGGAAAGCGCCAAGCCGATACTAGAAGCCCGTAAAGCCGCGCTTGCGGACTCTTTCGCCAATCACTATGTAATCAGCGTGAACGGGTTCCCGATGACGTTTGGTCAGCGCCGCAGATCGCAGGCTCAAGGTGACGAGGATCGCTCGCGGTCGCCGCGGGATATGCTGGAACGTCTGAAAGCCTTCACTTATCTCCAGCCGAAGGGTAAGGCGCTGGCCCAGCCAGGTATCGTCCAGCAGGAGCAAGAGACGGGCGGCGGCGGACTCCTGTTCGGCTTCTCGAAGGAGCTTCTGGCGCTCAGCCCGGGCGATCAGGAAGTAGTTTTCTCGACGCGGCTGGGACGCCTGGAGCTCAAAGCGAAGTTCAACCTCAAGGCGATGCGGTATCACGGCGAACTGGCGGTGTGAGCGGGCGCCGCCGGTCGAAGCGGGAGCAGATTGGCGCGGATCCATTCCGGGAAACCCCGCGCCCGACTGGATCGTCTTCACAGATATGAGAGATTGGGGCTTAAAGACTACCTCTGCGCGCTGGGCTTTCCTGTTTGTTCTATCGACTGCCGGCTTCGCTCAATTTGCCTCGAACCGTTACGCCTTAATTCTCCCTGAACCGGCGCTTTCCTCGAAATTCGCGTCGAGGGAGACGATGCGCTCCGCCGAGGCGCGGAATTATGAGCAGCAGATCCAGGCCCGGCAGCGAGCCCTTTTGAGCGAGCTCGCTTCCAGAAACATCCAGGTCACAGGTTCCGCGGTCACGCTGATGAACGCGGTTTTCGTGGTGGCTGGAAAGGATCGGGTGGCCGAGCTGGAAAGCCTGCCGGGAGTCGAAGCCGTGGTCCCGCTGCGCCGCTACCGTCGCAATCTCAACCGCGCCACGCAACTCCTGAACGCGCCCGCGGCCTGGAATGTCTCCGGCGGAGTCGAGAACGCCGGCCGCGGGATGAAGATCGCGATTCTGGACAGCGGAATCGACCAGACGCATCCCGCCTTCCAGGACGACTCGCTGCCCATGCCTCCGGGCTATCCGATTTGCAGCGGAAGCGATTGCGCTTTCACCAGCAACAAGGTGATCGCGGCCCGCAGCTACGTCCGGCAGCTTGCGGCGGGCAGCTCTGGGAACCCCGCCGCCGACTCGCGCCCCGACGACTACTCGGCGCGCGATCGCGACGGCCACGGCACGGCAGTGGCCTCCTGTGCCGCCGGCGTCGCCAACACCGGCACGGTGACGATCACGGGCATGGCGCCCAAAGCCTATCTTGGCAACTACAAGATCTACGGCTCTCCCGAAGTCAACGATTCCACCACCGACGACGTCATCATCCAGGCCCTGGAGGACGCCTTGCACGATGGCATGGACGTCGCATCCTTTTCCTCCGGCGGCCCGGCTTTCAGCGGGCCGCTGGATTCCGGCGCCGCCTGCGGGAACAAGCCCGGCGTGCCTTGCGACCTGGTCGCCCAGGCATTCGAGAAAGCCGCCCAGTCCGGCTTGATCATCGTCGCCGCGGCCGGCAACGATGGCGACGCCGGCAACTACTATCCGACGTTCAACTCGGTCGAATCGCCCGGCGACGCGCCATCGGTGATCTCGGTTGGCGCGACCACCAACTCCCACGTGTTTCTGGAGACCGTGAGCGTGCCTGGGCCGGGCGTGCCGTCGAACCTGCAAGGCATCGCCACTCAATCCGGGGACGCGTACGTTCCCGTGGGTGCGCTGACCGCGCCGCTGCGCGACGTGGCGGCACTCAGCAGCGACGGCCTGGCCTGTTCCGCCCTGCCGGCCGGATCGCTGAGCGGGGCCATCGCTCTCATCCTGCGTGGCGGCTGCCCGTTCGCCAACAAGTTGGCCAATGCGGAAAACGCGGGGGCCGTGGGCGCGATCTTCTATATGGCGGACCAGTCGGCCACGATCCCACCGGGTGGGCTTTCCGACTCTTACACGCCGGCGGTGATGATCTCCAACAGCGCCGGGCTGGCGCTCAAGAGCTTCATAGCCGCCAATCAGGATCACGCCGCGACCATCGACCCGAACGGGATGGAGCAGGACTGGTCAGGCTACAACCTGCTGGCCGGCTTTTCCTCCTTCGGCCCCTCCACCGGAGATTCGGCCGTCAAGCCGGAACTGGTGGCCGTCGGAACCAGCATGTACATGGCCGCCGAGAACTATGATCCGCTGGGCATGATGTATAGCTCGAACCGCTACGCCGCGGCTGACGGGACCAGTTTTTCGACGCCGGTGACCGCGGGCGCCGCAGCGCTGGTGAAGCAAAGCCATCCCAGCTTCACCACCGCGCAGGTCAAATCGGCCCTGGTCAATACGGCCGCCCAGGACGTGGCCACCGACGACTCGGGCAACCGCGTTGACGTTCAGTGGCTCGGCGCCGGCAAGCTCGACGCCGGGGCAGCCGCAAGTGCCACCGTCACTTCCACCCCCGCCACAATCTCCTTCGGCGTACTGACCGCCGGAGCGGTGTCCAAGACGCAGCAACTCCAGCTCACCAACAGCGGGCCGGGGAGCGTGACCCTCGCCCTTGCCATCGCGCCGGCCAACCAGGGTGCGGGCGCCAACCTGACGCTCGACAGACCGAGCCTCTCTCTGGCGCCCGGCGCCTCCGGCACTGTCGCGATCACGCTGGCGGGCTCCGTGCCTGCGGCCGGCTCATACTCCGGCGCCGTCACTATCCAAGGCGCGAACGTTTCGCTCCGCGTGCCGTACCTTTACCTGGTCGGGAGCGGGGTCGCGGCTAACATCATTGCGCTCACCGGCTCCTATTTCGACGGCACC
>CAZIRH010000272.1:0-6788 GCA_964541065.1 uncultured Solibacteraceae bacterium | reverse complement strand
TCCCGGCGGAATCAGGACGCATGTGGCGGGCTGCGAATGGTGTGGAGGAGGCTTTTCCGGAGACGGTGGCCCGGCCACCAACGCCATGCTCAACGTCCCTAGTGCCGTCGCGGTGGACGCAGCCGGGAACCTGTATATCGCCGACACTTACAACCAGCGGATCCGCAAGGTCAGCCCGGATGGAATCATCACCACGGTGGCAGGTGGGGGGGGGATGACCCGTGGGAGGGTGGCGCGGCCACCCTCGCTTGGATGAGTAAGCCCCACGGTGTAGCGGTGGACCCGGCCGGGAACCTGTACGTCAGCGACAGCGAGGCTGCGCGCATTCGGAGGGTCACATCGGACGGGATCATCACCACCGTAGCGGGCAATCGGGTGTCGGGCTATTCCGGGGATGGCGGCCCGGCCACCAACGCCATGCTCAACGTCCCTAATGGCGTCGCGGTGGACGCGGCCGGGAACCTGTACATTGCCGACCGAGGCAACTACCGCGTCCGCAAGGTGTCTTTCTTCAACCAGCCGCCGATCGCAATCTGTCGCAATGCCACGGTAGCCGCAGGCCCAGCGTGCAACGCGTCTGCTTCTATCGACAACGGTTCCTGGGATTCAGACGGCGACTTCGTTACACTGACTCAGGTGCCTGCCGGACCGTATTCACTGGCTTCTACAAATGTGACGCTCACTGCCGCCGACAACAGAGGCGGTTCGAGCCAGTGCCAGGGGACCGTCACGGTGAATGACGCAACACCGCCGGCCATCACCGGCGCTTCCGTGGACAAGCCGGTGTTGTGGCCTCCGAACCACAAGATGGTGGACGTCGTGGTGAGCTACGGCAGTGCCGACAACTGCTGTCTACCCGTCTGCACGCTCACGGTGACCAGCAATGAGCCCGCAAATGGAACAGGCGACGGCGACACCGCACCGGATTGGGAGGTGTTCGACGCCCACCGCGTGCGCCTTCGTGCAGAGCGTGCTGGCAATGGGAACGGTCGTGTCTACACGATTCTGATTGCCTGCACCGATGCGTCGGGCAACAGGTCAACGAAAACCGTGACGGTGAGCGTCCCGCACTCCCGGGGGAACTGACACCAGCAAGCCCCAGCCTTCCCCGGAGCCACGCCCATGATCCACCGCCCTTCACCTGCTTTCTTTATAATAGAGTGTGAATCTTCAGAAGACCCTCCTGCACAGGGTGGGCGAAGCCATCGGCCGTTTCCACATGATCTGTGAGGGCGATCGTGTGGCCGTGGCGCTTTCCGGAGGCAAAGATTCGCTGACGTTGCTCGAAATCCTGCGGCTGCTCCGCGAGCGCGCCCCGGTCGAGTTCTCGCTGTCCGCCTTCACCATCGAGCAGGGCAAGTTCGAGCGACCTCTGGAGCCGCTGGCCGCGTACCTGGAGCGCCAGGGGATCCCGTGGACCTGCTACCGCGATCCACCCTCGGTGCGCCTGGTCGAGGAGCGTCCCGAGCACGGATGCGACCTGTGCAGCCGCTACCGGCGGCGGGCCGTCTACCAGATCGCGCGTGGTCTGGGCGCCAACGTCATCGCCTTCGGCCACACGGCGGACGATTTCTGCGAAGCCCTGCTGCGCAACGCCCTGTTCATTGGCCGGCTGAGCGCGCTGCCGGCTGTGGCCCGCTCGCGGGACGGCGAATTCCGGCTGATCCGCCCGCTGCTGTTCGTCACCGAGGATCTGACGCGGCGCTACGCCGAGTGGCTGCGCGCTCCCGTCACGCCTTGCGCCTGCGCCCAGCGCAACGGCACGGTGCGCCGCGCGCTGCGCGGCCTGCTGGCGGACCTAGAGAAGCAGCATCCCCACGTGAAGGCCAGCCTGCTGGCGGCCATGGGCCACCTGGAGCCCGGGCGCCTGCTGGATGCGCGCTACCTCACCCCCCCAACCAGCTCCCCGCTTCGTCATAATAGGGAATTGACATGAAACTTCTGCCTCGCCAGGAGAAATTCTTCGAGACTTTCGTCAAGCAGGTGGGCATCATTGCCGAGGCGGCCAGGCTGCTGCTGGAAGCGGTCAGGGAAGGGAACTCGCACCTGGCCCGCGCGGCCGCGCGCATCCAGCAACTGGAGGGTGAAGGCGACGAGATCATTCACGACATCTTCACCCGGCTGAACCAGACCTTCATCACGCCCCTGGATCCGGAAGACATCCATCTGCTGTCTTCCCGGCTGGACGACGTGCTGGACGGCATCGAGGAGGCTGCCCATCGCATGGTCGCCTACCGGCTGCAGCCGATTCCGCCGGTGGTGGTGGAACTCTGCGAGGTCGTGTACGACGCCACCAGGTCCTTGGAGAAAGCCTTCCAGGCCCTGCACAAGGACCAGAAGGTGCTCGAGTATTGCATCGAGGTCAACCGGCTGGAAGACTACGCCGATCAGTTGCTGCGCCGGGCCATCAGTGACCTGTTCCAGCGGGAGAAGGATGCCATCGCCTTGATCAAGCAGAAGGAGGTCCTGGAATCCCTGGAGGAGACCGCCGACCGCTGCGAGGACGTGGCCGACGGTTTGCAGAACGTGGTGGTGAAGAACACCTAGTCCTCCGCATGCCGGTCGCTGCCTGATGTCGCCTGCACTGATCCTGGTCATCGTGATCGTCACGGTGGCTCTGATCTTCGACTTCATCAACGGCTTCCATGACGCCGCCAACTCGGTGGCGACGGTGGTCGCTACCCGTGTGCTCTCCCCGCTGCAAGCCGTGATCTGGGCGGCGTTCTTCAACTTTGTCTCGGCCTTCAGCTTCGGAACGGGCGTGGCCAAGACCGTGGGTGTCGGGATGGTGGACCTCAGTGCAGTCACCGTCTACGTGATCCTGTGCGGCCTGATCGGGGCCATCGTCTGGGACCTGATCACCTGGTGGCTGGGCCTGCCCACCAGCTCCTCGCACGCCCTGTTCGGCGGTTACGCCGGGGCGGCCATGGCGCGCGCCGCTTTCACCAGGAGCCTGCAAAGCAGCTTCGACGTGCTGGTCTGGAGCGGCTGGGTAAAGACCCTGGTCTTCATGGTGCTGGCGCCGCTGATCGGCCTCGTGGCGGCCTATGTCTTCATGACCGCGGTCTACTGGTTGTTCCGCGACTCCAGTCCCAAGGCGATGGACGTGTATTTCCGGAAGCTCCAGTTGGTCTCGGCGGGGGCTTACAGCTACGCGCACGGCACCAACGACGCCCAGAAGACCATGGGCATCATCACCGGCGTGCTGGTGACGACGGGCTACCTGAAGAGCTTCCACGTCCCGGTGTGGGTCATCCTGGCGGCGCACGCCGCCATCGCCCTCGGCACGCTGAGCGGCGGCTGGCGCATCGTGCACACCATGGGCTCGCGCATCACGCGGCTGAAGCCCCGCCACGGCTTCTGCGCCGAGACCGCCGCGGCCACCTCGATCATGCTCTCGACGCTGGTGGGCGTGGGCGTCTCGACCACGCACGTCATCACCGGGGCCATCGCCGGCGTGGGCTCGATCCAGCGGCTCAAGGCGGTGCGCTGGCGCGTGGCCACCAACATCGTGTGGGCCTGGGCCCTGACCATTCCGGCTTCCGCCCTGGTGGCTTGGATCTCCTATTCGCTGGTCTATTCGGCGGGCTTGGATAACCGCTGAGGGGCTGCGGACCGGCTGAAGCCTGTTCCGCGGGGAGGAACTAAGCCAGGTGCCCGGTGTTCCGAGTGTGTTGCCGAGCCGCGCGCGCCAGCAAGCGGTCCAGCATGGGCTGTACTCACCCTCACGCGAAGCGCCCGCGCACCACCAGGAAGGCTTTCTCGAACCCCGGCAGGGCCACCCGCCGGTCCAGGATCTCGTAGCCCGCCCGCTCGACGCGCTCCAGCAGCCGCCGGTAGATCTCGATCAGCGTCCACAGACATCTGCGGCCGGCAGGCTCCACCATCTCCAGCAGCGGCCGCGACTCCTCGTAGTAGGCTCGCGCCCGCGCCGCCTCGAACCGCAGCAGCTCCAGAAACGCCGGCGTCCGCTCCCACGGCTTCACCTGGAACCGCTCCAGGTCCTCCGCCGGCACATAGATCCGGCCCCGCTCGGCATCCTCCCTGAGATCCCGCAGGATGTTGGTCAACTGGAACGCCACCCCGCACTTCTCCGCCAACGGCAGCGCCTCATCCGAGCGGAAGCCCAGAATGCGGATCAGCGCCAGCCCCACCACCGAGGCCACCTGGTAGCAGTAGCGGTAGAGTTCCTCGAACGTGCGGATGCGGCGCGGCTCCAGGTCCGACGCCACGCCCTCGATCATCTCGAAGAAACACTCCTGCGGGATGCCGTACCGCCGTACCGTGTCATGGAACGCCGGCCAGACCGGATGCCGGCTGTAGCGGCCCTCCAGCGCCTCCGCCAGCTCGCGGCGCCAGCGCTCGATGGCGCCCGCTCCGGCGCCGGGCTCGTCGCTCAGGTCGTCGCAACGCCGCATGAACGCGTAGATGGCGCACATGGCGCCGCGCTGCGCCCGCGGCAGCAGAACGAAGGCATAGTAGAAGTTCCGCGCCCGCCGCCGCGCCACCCGCCGGCAGTGCGAGTAGGAATGCTCCAGCGATGCCCTCATACCACGGTGAACACAGGCAAGAATGCCTGTGCCACTGCCCGCGCCAGCAGCCGAATGCGCTCCGCGCGCGAGATGGCCGGCCGGCGCCGCAGCACATTGTAGTCCTGCTCCTCGATCTTCTCCAGGATTCGCAGGCCCCCGCGGTTGAACAGCTCGACATCCACCGCCAGCCTCCGGCCCACCCTCTCCGCCAGGGGCTGCCCCTCCTGGAACCACCGGCGCGCCACCTCGACCGCTTCCCTCATCACCGCACGAAACTCCGCCGTGGCGCGCCGCGCCAGCAGGTCCTCCAGTGAATAGCGGTTTCGCTCCAGCACCTCCAGGGGCAGGTACACCCGGCCCTTGTCCAGGTCCACCGTCACATCCTGCCAGAAGTTGGCCAGTTGCAGCCCGGTGCAGGTGGCATCCGCCAGGCGCTGCCGTTCCGCGTCGCGGTAGCCGCACAGGTACAGCACCAGCCGCCCCACGGGGTGGGCCGAGTATCGGCAGTAGCCGTACAGCTCTTCCCAGGTCCGGTAGCGGGTGACGGTCTGGTCCTGGACGAAGGCCCGAATCAGGTCGGCGAAGGGTTCCATGGGAAGCGCATGCCGCTCGACGGTGCGCCGCAGCGCCACGAACACCGGGTGCTTCGCCGCGCCGGCGTACATCGTCTCCAGCTCCTGCCGCCACCACTCCAGGAGCCGCACGCTTTCGCGGGCGTCCCCGATCTCGTCGCCCAGGTCGTCAGCCCACCGGCAGAAGGCGTACACGTTGAAGAAATCCTGGTGCAGCCGCCGCGGCAGCAGGAACGTCGCCACGTGGAAGTTCTCGTAGTGCGACCGCGCCAGCCAGCGGGTGTACTGTTCGGCCTCCGCGAGGTTGTAGCTGCGCGCCAGCGCCGGGCCGGATCGAACCAAATCCTTGGGCGCCAGGAACACGCGGGTGGACACTAGGGGATGATGGCGGTCTTCAGGTGCCCGTTGTGGCTCATCAGTTGCCGCATCACGCTCAACAGGTTGGCCAGCGGCTCCTGGCGGTTCACGAAGTCCCGCGCGGTGACGATCCCCTCGGAGATCAGCTCCAGCGCCCTGCTGATGTGCGCCGGAGTGTGATGGAAGCTGGCCTTGCAAGTGATCTCGGAGTAATGCAGCAGGGCGGTCTCCAGGGAGACCCGGGTGTCGCTAGGGCAGCCGCCGAAGAAGTTCACCGCGCCGCCACGCCGGGCCAACTGGACGCACAGTTCCCAAGTCTGCGGCGTGCCGACGGCTTCGATGACCACGTCGGCGCCGCGCCCGCCCGTCAGCTCGCGCACCACGCGCACCGGGTCCGCGACCTCCGCGGTCGAGATCAGCTCGTCGGCCCCCAGCGCTTCGGCGTGTTCCAACTGCGTCTGGCGCCGGCCCAGGGCGATCACGCGCGCGCCCCAGGTTTTCGCCAGCCGCACGAACATCAGCCCGATGGGCCCCAAACCCACCACCGCCACGTCGTCGCCCGGCTGCATGCCGGTCTCTTCCAGCGCGCGCAACACGCACGCCAGGGGCTCGGCTAGGGCCGCGTCCTGATAGGTGACATGAGGCGGTAGCTCGTGCAGGTTGCGCTCGACGATGCGGCCGGGGATGCGGATGTACTGCGCATAGGCCCCGTTGTTGAACAGCAGGTCCTCACACAGGTTCTCCACGCCCCGCCGGCAGTAGTAGCACCTCAGGCAGGGCGCTGAGTTGGCGGCCACCACTCGCTGCCCCGGGCGGAAGCCCGCCACGGCTTCTCCCACCGCCACCACGTCTCCCGCCAGCTCGTGGCCGAATACCGCTGGCGGAACGATCATGCGCGCGTGGTACCCGCGGCGGAACACCTTTACGTCTGTGCCGCACGTCAGCGCCGCCTTCACGCGCACCAGCACGTCTGTGGCGCCGACCTCCGGCACGGCTACCGCTTCGACGCGGAGCTGCTCCCTACCGTACAGCACGGCCGCCAGCATCTCTGTGTCCACGGTCATCACCTTTGCGGCTGAACCACTATTTTCAAGGATTCCTCGCCCGGGTGCAACGCCAGTTCGATCCCCTTGCCGATGTCCTCCAGCGGCAGCCGGTGCGAAATCAGCGTCTCCACGGGCAACGCGCCGTCAAATACAAGCGTAGCAGATTCCTTCTGGAGGTCGATCGAGGCGCTGTAACACCCCAGAATCGTCCTCTCGCCGACACATATCTCCGCTCCCGACAATTCTACCTTTTCTTCACGGGAGGTGTGGGAAAACAGCAG
>CAZIRH010000271.1:0-6815 GCA_964541065.1 uncultured Solibacteraceae bacterium | reverse complement strand
GGGCCAACTCCAGAAAGTGCCGCTCCCGGTTCTCCAGTTGGTGGCGGATCATGCCATCCGGGTCGCTGATCCGCGGGGCGCGCACCAGAGCGTGGAGCCCTGAGGTCAGCCGCGCATAGTAGCCGAGTTTGCCTAGAAGACCCATTTGAGTGCCAACTGCACCTGCCGGGAAGTGGTGCTGGTCTCGCTGATGCGGCCGGCGGTGCCCAGGCGGGCGAGGGTGCTGTCAAACAGAGCTAAGCCGGAGGGGGGCTTGAAGTTGGGGTGATTGGTGAGGTTGAACGTCTCCAGGCGCAGGCGCAGGCTGTGACGTTCGGTTTGCCAGAGGGCCTTGTGGAGGCCGGCGTCGATGGACCGCAGTCCGGGGCCGGTGAGCGTTCCGCGGCCCAGGTTGCCCAGGAAGCCGGCCTCCGGCAGTCCGAAGGCCAGCGGGTCGAAATAGCACGCGGGGTCCCCCAGGATGAGGCGGTCGCCAGGGCGCCCGATGAAGTTGGGACGCTGTCCGAGATCCGCCCGGTTGGCCTGTAGCCGTGCCTGATCGAAGCCCACCGTGGGGGCAAACGGATACCCGGTGAGCGCTCTGGCCAGGGCGTGGATCTCCCAGCCGCCGAGCACGCGTGCGGCCCCGTTGTGCCGCCAGGCAGGCAGGCGGTAGGAGAGGCTGGCGTTGAGGACGTGCCGCAGGTCGTAGTCGGAGGGACCCCGGTTCTGCCGGTAGTTGAAGACGGTGGGCAGTTGGTCGCTGTTGGTGAAGTCGGTGGCCATGGAGCAGGAGGTCTCGTCGATGGATTTGCTCCAGACGTAGTTGGCGGAGAAGGAGACCCCGGCGCGCCACCTGCGTTCGAGGCCGGCGACCAGGCCGTGGTAGAAGGAGTTGAACTGGGAGCGGCGCAAGCCGATTTGCCCGAAGGCCGGGTTGACCCGGGGGGTGTTGGCGGGAAAGAAGATGCGGCCGTCGGGCAGGTATTGGGGGCGGGTGGTGTTGATGTTGCTCAAGAACCCCATCAGGTGGATGCCCCGCGTTCCGGTGTAGCCGAGGCGGGCGACCAGGGCGGAGGCGAGCTGGCGTTCGAGGGTGACCTGAACCTGGGCCACGTAGGGCTGCTGGAGGTAGTAGTCCAGCGTGTCCAGGGTGTCGCCGGCCACGCCGCCGCGGGCGGCGGCGAGCAAGTCCGGGAAGGAGGGCGAGGTGAGGGTCAGGCGGTTGAAGAAGGGCGGCGTGCGCCCGCCGGCGATGGTGATGTCACGGGTCCCGAGCAGGTCGTAGAAGATGCCTGCGCCGGCACGGAGGATGGTGCGGGCCGCGCCGAAGGGGTCGAAGGCCAGGGAGAGGCGCGGGGCGAAGTTCCTGGCCGAGGGGTTGCGAAAGACCGGCGGGCCGAGCGTGATGGCGGCATCCCGCGCGGGATCGCGGATGGAGCCCACCTTACCGTTGACCTCGCGGGGCGTGGAGGCAAACTCGTAGCGCAGTCCCAGGCTGAGGCTGAAGCGCGGGCCGGCGCGGAGCTCCTCCTGGAGGTAGGCGAAGACCTGGCTCTGACGCCAGCCGCGGCTGGTGTCGGAGCCGGGCACCATCACGTCGCCGGAGCGCGGGCGGGCTTGCAGCAGGTCCGCCAGTGAGCCAAAGATGTACTGGCCGACGGCGCTGAAGTCGGCGACCTGGTTGAATTGCACGCGATCGAAAGCCCCGCCCAGGCGGACGGTGTGGCGGCCGCGGGTGTGGACCAGGTCGTCGTTGAACTGGAAGTCGTTGAGGACGTGGCGGCGGGGGCGCTGGCGGACCGTCATGCCGCCGAAGTCGGCCAGTCCGGTCACCAGCATGGAGCCCAGCGGGCGGCCGGCCACAAAGGTGAGGGAGGGGGAAATGTCGGGCCGCGTTTGGCTCAGCTCCTCGTTGCGGATGCGGCTGAAGGCGGTGCGGAAGGTATGGATGGTGCGGGGCGAGACCAGGTGCTGGGCCTCGGTGTGGAAGAACTGGTAGCGGCTGTCGGCGGAGAACCGCCAGATGCGCAGAGGATCCGGGGCGCCGCGTTCGGCGTCGTCGAAGGTGTAGCGCCCGGCCAGGCGCAGGGCCGGCGTGACCAGCAGGTCCAGCCTGCCGGCCAGATAGTCCTCGCGGGTTTCCCGCTTGGCCTCGTTGACGAACTCCGCGGTGCCGTCGCCGAAATCGCGGCCGTTGGGCACAGGGTAGAGGTCCAGAAAGGGGCGGACCGCGGGCGAGACGGCCACCGTGCGCGTGCCCCCGCCGGGCGCGGGCAGGATGCCGCGGCGCGCCTCCAGAGTGGGGACGCTGGGCCGGTAGGTCTGGCTGAAAGCCTCCCGGAGAGCCTCGTAGTTGGCGAAGAAGAAGAGCCGGTTCCGTCGCAGAGGCCCGCCCAGCACGCCGCCGAACTGGTTGCGGCGCAAGGGCGGGGTCTTGGCGGCCGGATCATCGAAGAAGTTCCTGGCATCAAGCGCGCTGTTGCGCAGGAACTCGTAGGCGCTGCCGTGAAACTCATTGGAGCCGGACCTGGAGACGGCCGTGAAGACGGCGCCGGCTGCGCGCCCGTACTCGGCGCTGAAGGGGCTGGTGACGACGCGGATCTCGCGGATGCCCTCGAGGCCGAGGGCGCTGCCGGAGGCGCTGGCGGCGAGGGCGGAGGAGGCGTCGTTGATGTGGATGCCGTCCAGCAGGAAGCTGTTCTGGTTGGGCCGGGCACCCTTGGCCGTGATCTTCAGGCCCGCTCCCTTGTCCACCTGGCGGTTGGCGGTGCGGGCCAGGTTAACCTCGGGCTGCTGGGTGGCAAGCTCGAAAAGATCCCTGCCGTCCAACGGCAGCGCCTCGAGCTCCTCCTGCTTGACCGAATGGCCCCATCCCACCGGGCTGGGATTCACCAGAGAGGGTTCGCCCAGCACCACAATCTGGTCCCGGGCCTCGCCCAGTTCGAGGGCGAAGTCCACGCGGGCGGTGGCGCCTGCGCCCAGTTCGAGGCCGCGGCGCACCTGGTCACGGAAGCCCTGGTGTGAGACCGAGACCTCGTAGGAGCCCGGAGGGAGGAGGAGAGCGCGGTAGTAGCCGGCGCTGCCGGTGGCGAGACGGCGGGTGGCCGAAGTCCTGACCTCGACCAGGCGTAAGGCAGCTCCGACCACCGAGGCGCCCGAAGGGTCGCGCACGGTGCCCTCGAGGCTGCCAGTGGTCTGCGCCGCGAGGGGCGCCACAGCGAGGAGCACGATGATCACGTGACGAGCGGACACGGTCGATATGGTCATTTCCTAGCGCCAGTTTGCCGGCTGAGCCGGCGGTTGGCCTCCTCGACGAAACGCGTATCGATGAGCAGGGACGCCTCGACGGCCCGCGGGACGTAGCCGTTGGTGACCGCCCAGTCCACAAAGCGCTGCACGCTGACCGGATCCACGCTGCCGTCCGCCGAGATTCCGTCGCGGCAGGCGGCGCGGGCGGCGGCGGGATCGGAGCGCGTGGCGCGGGCCAGTTCTTCTAGCGCCCGCGGCGAGTGGCCGGCACGGTAGGCCTGCACGCCACGCAGGTAGGCCCAGAGGAAACTCACGCCGGCCTCCAGGCCGCCCTCCAAGAGTGTAGGGCCGAAGACGATGAAGCTGTACTGGTAGTTGGGCATGATCTCCGAGAGGGTGACGCTGCGGATCACGTTGCCGGAGACGTAGTCCAGGTCCTTGTCCATGTGCGCGGCGGCCAGGGCATCGATCTGGCCGCTGGCCACGGCCGCGGCGGCTTCCGGTTGGCGCATGATGACGGGTTGTACATCGGCGCGGGTCAGGCCCACCGAGGCCAGCAGTTGATCCAGGTAGAAGGCCGGCAGTCCGGTCTGGCCAGGAATGGCCACGCGCTTGCCCTTGAGCAGGCGCAGATCGCGCAAGCCGTTGGGGAAAGCCTTGCGGTTGCCGAAAATGGCGCCTCCGCTGCCACAGCCCGGGGCGGCGAGGTCGCGTGCGGCCACGATACTCATGCGCGAGCCCTTCAGCACGGCGTTGATGAAGCCCGGCATGGGCATGATGAAGCCCGCGTCGATCAGTCCGGCGGCCAAGGGCGGAAGCATGTGTGCGGCTTCCGGGAAGGGGCGCATTTCAACTTCGAGTCCGGCCTGGCGGAAGAAGCCGAGCTCGTCGGCCAGGTACAGGGGAGAAAGCGTGAAGCGCGGGATGAGGCCGGCACGCAGCTTCCGCGGCTGGGGCGGCTTTCTGCGGCAGCCAGCCACAGCCGCGGCAGCCAGGCAGGGCAGCAGTTGTCTACGATGCATCGGCCGCCCTCTCAGTCGTGCCCAGCAGGTGCAGGGGCAACACCTTGCCAGTGCGGGTGGTGATGGGATCCTCGTGAGCCACCTCGATGGCCTGCGAGGTGCGCCACATATGCGACGCCACGGACCCGCCATGAATCTGGCGCAATTCTTGCAGAAAACAGTCGCGCACGGCCGCGGGAGAAGACAGCGGGAGGCGACGGCTGACGCGGAGAATCACCCGGGCCTGGTTGGCCGCGTCCTGCTCGACCAGTTGATAGTCCGTCGGGGCGCCGCCGAAGCGCGCCGGCAGCACGCTTTCCAGGATGTGCAGGATGTCGGTGCCCACCAGGGTCACGCCGTGGCCGGTGAGCTTGCCGTAACTGAAGATGTCGCGGATCTGGGTGGTGAAGCCAGCGCGGCTGAAGGTGCAGTCGCAGGTGGTCTTGTCCAGAATGCCGGCATCGTCCATCTCGACGTTGATGAGGACCAGGCTGGCGAAAGGCAGTAGGGTGGTGAACAACAGCGAGTCCACCTCGACGCCGGACAAGGGCGCCATGCGGCGGTGGGTGATGACGGCGACCGAGTCGTGAAACAGGTGACCGCGGTTGCCGGACTTCATCTGCCGGCAGGGCGAGGCGATAGGCCCGATCTCGCTGATGGGGTAGCGGGGAAAGACCTCCGCGCCGGCGGCTTCGATGACGCGGCGCTTGGCGTCGGTGAGGGCCTCGCCGGCCACCAGGAAGGTGACGCCGCGGATGTCCAGGCTCTTCTCGGCGGCGGCCGCGGCCACGCGCACCGCGGGACTGGGATAAGAGGTCACCACGCCGGGAGGCCCCTGTTGCCTGCGCCGGGCCAGCCATTCCGCCACTGGCGCGAAGCCGTTCGCGGGCAGGTAGGTGGGGTAGGGTACCCGCTCTCCAAAGAGCCGTGCCATGGTGACCAGGCCATGTGTCGCCGTCAGGTAGTGGGTGGAGTCGAGCGATCGGGCGCAGGTGGAGAACCACTTCTCGAGGGGCCAGCCCAGCCGCGAATACATGATGGGGAGCACCAGGGCGTCTGCGGCCGGCAGGATAGGCTTGAGCTGCATGTGGGGCCGCCCGGACAGCTCCAGCTCGCGGATGTTCAGAGCGTGGTGCGCCTCCCAGTGCAACCACTGCTGGGTGCTCTTGCGCGTCCTGGTTCCGGCGCTGCGGCTGCCGCTGGTAGAGCTCTCCAGTCCGCCCGTGACCAGCGGGTTGCGGAAGTCGTTCGGCCGGGCCGCAATCTCCCGGTTCGAGCGCCGGATGGGCCGTTTGCCCTTGAACTCGTCGTGCGCGAGCCAGACGCCCTGCCGGTGCAGCGCGGCCAGCGTGGCCTCGAGGCCGTCGCGGCGGACGGCTTCGGCCAGATCATCGTAGCGGCATCCGGCCAGTTGGAACAACTGGTAGTAGGGGTTGGCCGGATTGGAGAAAACTACTCGCCGCGCCAGCGCCAGGAAGTGGTTCTCGCGGTTCTGGAGTTGATGGCGGATCACGCCGTCGGGATCGGGGTGCGGACGGGTACGCAGCAGCGAGTAGAGGCCCGCGGCCATCCGGGTGTAGTAGCCCAGGCTGCCTAGAAGACCCATTTAAGTGCTAATTGTACCTGCCGGGAAGTGGTGCCAGTCTCAGTGATGCGGCCGGCGGTGCCCAGCCGGGCGAGGGTGCTGTCAAACAGAGCTAAGCCGGAGGGGGGCTTGAAGTTGGGGTGATTGGTGAGGTTGAACGTCTCCAGGCGCAGGCGCAGGCTGTGACGTTCGGTTTGCCAGAGGGCCTTGTGGAGGCCGGCGTCGATGGACCGCAGTCCGGGGCCGGTGAGCGTTCCGCGGCCCAGGTTGCCCAGGAAGCCGGCCTCCGGCAGTCCGAAGGCCAGCGGGTCGAAATAGCGGGCGGGGTCACCCAACATGATCTGCTGCCCCGGCGTCCCGATGAAATCCGGACGCTGCCCGAGGTCGAGCCGGGCGGAGAGGAGGCGTGCGCGGTCGAAGCCCACGGAGGGTGCAAAGGGGTGGCCGGTTTGGAGTTTGGCCAGGGCGTGGAGCTCCCATCCCGCCAGCGCGCGGATGGCGGCCGAGCGGCCCCGCGGGGCGAGGTGGTAGGAGCAGGCGGCGTTGAAGACGTGGCGCAGGTCGAAATCGGACGGCCCCCGGTTCTGGCGGTAGTTGAAGACGGTGGGCAGACTGTCGCTGTTGCTGAAGTCCGCGCTGATGGCAGTGGAAGTCTCGTCGATGGACTTGCCCCAGGTGTAGTTGAGATGGAATCCCACGCCGCCGCGCCAGCGGCGCTCAAGGCCCGCCACGAGGCCGTGGTAGAAAGAGTTGAACTGATAGCGTCGCATGGGGATCTCCCCGAAGGCGGGATTCACGCGGGGCGCGCCGGCGGGCATGAAGATTCTGCCGTCGGGCAGGAACTGCGGCCGGGTGGTGTTGACGTTACCCAGGTAGCCGACCAGGTGAGCGCCACGCGTGCCGGTGTAGCCCAACCGGACGACCATGGCAGCGCCCAACCGGCGTTCCACCGTGAACTCGAGTTGAGCCACATAGGGCTGCTCGGGATAGTAGTCGAG
>CAZIRH010000270.1:0-6840 GCA_964541065.1 uncultured Solibacteraceae bacterium | reverse complement strand
GGCATGCACCTGGACGTGGGCAACTGGAGCCAGGGCGTCGATCGCTACGAGGCGACGCGCCGCCTGGCGCCCTGGTCCAAGGCGATGTCCGTGAAAGACTCCCCCGGATGGGATCTGGAGAAACTGCTCCGCATCCTCTTGGAAGGCGGCTATCACGGCTGGTGGGGCATCGAGTGCGGGACAAGAGCAGGCACCTCGCCGCAGGAGATCCTCGAGGCCGAGGTGGACACGGTCCTCCAGTACAAAGCGGTGGTCGAGCGCGTGGTTCTTAAGAAGGGGTGACAGGTTCTGAGAGCCCGCCTGGCCACCGGCAGCCGCCGGAAGCGCCCCATCCATCAGTGCGAAGCTTCCGTCGAGAACCGGTACACTGTGGTCGTCTGGTAACGCTGGCCCGGCTTCAAAACCGTGGAGGGGAACTCCGGCCGGTTCGGCGAATCCGGATAGTGCTGCGTCTCCAGGCAAAAGCCGTAGCGCTGATGGTAGACCTTGCCGGCCTTGCCGCGCAGGGTGCCATCCAGGAAGTTGCCGGTGTAGAACTGGATCCCCGGCTCCGTGGTCAGCACCTCCATCACCCGGCCCGAGGCCGCTTCCGTAACGCGCGCCGCCGGCCGCAGCGTGCCGGCCTGGCCGTTCAGCACGAAGTTGTGGTCGTAGCCCCGGCCGAGCTTGACCTGCGCGTCGGGCGCGTTGATGCGCTCGCCAATCGGGTGTGGCTCACGGAAGTCGAAAGGCGTCCCGGCGACGCTCCGCTGCTCGCCGGTGGGAATCAAGCCGGCATCCACGGGCGTGAAGCGGTCGGCGTAGATCGCCACCCGGTGGGCGAGAATGTCGCCCTCGCCCTGACCCGCCAGATTGAAGTAGGAGTGGTTGGTGAGGTTCACCACCGTGTCCTGGTCGGTGGTGGCGCTGTAGTCGATGCGCAGCTCGTTCGATGCGGTCAGCGTGTAAGTCACCGTGACGGAGAGATTGCCCGGGTAGCCCTCCTCTCCGTCCTTGCTGAGGTAGCTCAACTCCAAGCTCTGCCCCGGCCCGCCGGCCCCCTCCCGGGCCTTCCACACTGCTTTGTCGAAGCCCTTCAGGCCGCCGTGCAGGTGGTTCTCGCCGTTGTTGCGGGCCAGCGTATACGGGACGCCGCCCAGCGCAAACCTGCCCTGGCCGATGCGATTCCCGTACCGGCCGATGATGGCTCCGAAATAGGGTTGGCCCTTCAGGTAACCATCCAGGTGGTCGAACCCGAGGACCACGTCGGCGAGCCGGCCGGCGCGGTCCGGCACCTTGAGCGAAACCACGATGCCACCGTAGGTGGTGATCGCCGCTTCCACCCCCTGGGAGTTGGTCAGCGTGTACAGCTCGACCACCGCGCCGTCCGGCGTTTTCCCGAATGCTTGTTTGGTCATTGTGGCAGCAACCCCCGTCTCCTTGCTGGGCGCGCAAGACACGAGCAGCCCGATGGCGAACACGCTAAGCGTGCACAGTAGCTTGTGCGGCATGCGCTGTCTCCACCTCCCCCGGGCGTCGCCGCGGACGCCCCACTGGGGCTCCTCACAGGATTGAGCCGGCCCGGTCCACCCGGGTGGCCGGAACCTGGCGATCAGTACCTTCTGGGCCCGCGGCCGGAACCGCGACCGCCGCCGGGGCCGCGGCGCTCGCCGCCACCAGTGCGGGGAGGCCGCGCCTCGTTGACTACCAGGGTGCGGCCGAGGAAATCCTTCCCGTTGCAGGCTCGGATAGCCTGGCGGCCTTCCTCGTCCGAGAGGACTTCTACAAAGGCAAAACCGCGAGGCTCACCGGAATAGCGGTCGCGAATGACGTTGACGCTTTCCACGGTCACGCCGGCCTCGGTAAACAGCTTCTCGAGGTCCGCCTCGGTGGCCTGGTGCGGCACGTTGCCGACGTACAGTCTCACGATGCTTCTCCTTTCTGCCCGTTCCCAACTGCCGGCGGGCGGCGTGCTGAAGAGGCAGGTCCGATCGGGCAGACAGGGCTACAGTTGGCTACACCAGGTCCGCCTGGCACACTTCCGCACCCTTCGATCATCCCGGATCGGGCCGGGCATGTCAATCCCCCTCGGCTGGCCCGGTTTTCCGGGCCTGGCGGCGCGGGTGGCCGGTCAAGGCCTCCTCCGTATGGCGGCACGGCGGTCGATGTGGTGCGCCTGGGGTGACTCGAACACCCGGCCTTCTGCTAAGCTTGCTGGTGGGTCGGCACGGAGGGTGCGTGAGGCCGCGGGTGTACATCGAAACCACGGTTGTGAGCTATCTGACGGCGCGCCCGAGCAGAGACCTGGTAGTTGCCGCGCACCAGGAGGTGACCCGGGAGTGGTGGGAGGAACGCCGGTCCGGCTTCGAGCTCTACGTCTCCCAACTCGTGATTCAGGAGGCGGCTGCCGGACACCCCGAAGCGGCTCGGCGGCGATTGGATGAGCTGGCCGGAGTCCCGAGTCTGGCGCTCAGGGAAGAGGCCGTGGCGCTGGCGCGGCGCCTAATCGATCGAGGGGCTGTCCCGAGCCAGGCAGCCGCAGACGCCCTGCACATCGCCCTGGCGACGGTGCACGGAATGGACTACTTGCTCACCTGGAACTGCCGGCACATCGCCAACGCTGAGATCCGGCAGGCGGTAGCGTCAGTGTGCGAACTGCACGGCTATGAACCTCCCGTCATTTGCACTCCGGAAGAACTCATGGGAGGCTAGGCATATGCGGGAAGACCCGATCGTTGAGGAAGTCCGAAGGGCGCGCCAGGAATATGCCCAGAGGTTCGGCAACGACCTGGATGCCATCTACCGCGACCTGAAGCGGCAGGAAGAGCAGAGCGGGCGGCAGACCGTCTCTCTCGAACCCAAGCGGCCCCTCAGTACCGGCCAGAAGTAGAAGCGTGGTGCGCCTGGGGTGACTCGAACACCCGGCCTTCTGGTTCGTAGCCAGACGCTCTATCCAACTGAGCTACAGGCGCAAAGGCGGGTACTGAAACCACTCTAGCGGGCCGGCGGAAGCACTGTCAAGTTGGACGAGCCGCCTGCGCCACCTCGACGATCCGGCCCTGGCGGTCCAGGCGCAGGCGCAGGCCGCGCCATTCGACCTCGGCGCCGAACAGGCCGCGTGCCCACAGCGCCGTGCCCCACAAGTCGCGCAGGGGAATCAAGAAGAAATCGCGCAGCGTGCGGCGGTCGGCGAGCGCGGCGGCCGCGGCCAGGCCGGCCAGCAGGCGCATCCCGAACAACGCGGCGGCCGCCCACCACAGACCCGCTACCGCCAGCAAGACCGCCCACAACGTCGCTTGCGTGACGGGCAGACCCCGGTAGCCGCCTCCGCGCGACACCCGAATCGTGCGCGCCCAGCGCAGTTGATGCCGCCACACCTCCCCCCAGGTCCGGTCGCCGAGCCAGGTCTCGACCACCATCTTCGAAAGCTCGATCCGCAGCCCGAGATCGCGGATGCGGCGACTGAGCTGGTAGTCGTCCGCCAGGTAGTCCGCGATGGCGGCGAAGCCGCCGGCGCGCCCGAGATCCGCGGCGCGGAACACCAGCGTCGCGCCCAGGCCGAATTCCGACACCCCCGCCAGGGGCGCCACCAGCACGCCAGGGGCGAAGTCGGTGGCGATGCCGACCGCTTCAAAGCGTCCCGGCCAACCCTCGGCCCGCCCGCGGTACAGGCACGTCACCACGCCCACCCCAGGATCCTCGAGCGGCGCCACCACACGGCGCAGGTAGCCGGCTGGCACGCGGATGTCACTGTCGTTCACCAGGAGAACCGCGTGGCGCGCCGCGGCCGCCAGGTCCGCCAGCACGCCCACCTTGCCGTTTGGCGCGCGCGTGTTTCCAACGATCAGCCGGATGGGCAGACCGGGGAACTCCGCCGCCAGCCGCGCGATCTCCGGCAGCGCGGGATCCGCCGGATCGCTCACGCCGATGAGCAGTTCGAACTCCGGGTAGTCCTGGAGGGCGTGCGAGCGAAGGCACTCGTAGAAGTGCGGGTCCAGGCCGTACACCGGCTTGAGGATGGAGACCGGAGGCGCGAAACCGGAGCGACGCTCGCGGCGGCAAAGCTGGCGCACCGCCGCGGCCAAAGCCAGGCACTGGTAGACAAAGGCCGCCGCCGCAACCGCCAGGAGCAGGTAGCTCACAGCGCTATCAGCACCACGCCGCCGGTAACCAGCGCCGTCCCGAGCCAGCGCTTCGCGCTGACCCGCTCCCCCAGGAACGCGCGGGCCACCAGCGTCTCGACGACGAAAGTCGCTGCGGTGGCCGGCACGGCGAAGCTCAGGTCGGCAATGGCCAGCAGCGAGAGAAAAGCAAAGAAGGACACGGCCAGCAGCGCCACGGCGGCGATCACCTGCCAGGTGCGCGCCACGGCGGCCAGCGCCCGGCCCAGCGCGCCCCACCGGAAGTCGCGGATCTCGCCGTGCAGCTTCATCCGCCGGGTGAGCAGGGCGTCACTGGCCGCGGTCGCGGCGACGATCACGGCCACGTAGAGCCACCTCACCGGCCGCCTCCCGCTGTGGTTCGAATCGAGGTGGACCCCACCAGGGCGGCGCCCGCGGCGATCAGCAGCGCGCCCGCCCAGCGCTGCGGGGACACCTGCTCGCCCAGCAGGAGCCGCCCGGCGACGGCCGCCAGGGCGTAGCCCACGGCCGTGACGGGCAGCACGAAGCTCAGGTCCGCCCAGCTCAGCAGCGCCATGCGCGCCAGCAACCACACGATCAGCAGCCCAATGCCGAGCGCCACCCAGGGCGTGAAGACCGCGGCCACGTGAGCGAGGGGCGAAGCGCCCGCCGCGCGCTGTTTCATCCCCCAGCTCAGGCAGGAGTTGCCCAGTACGTTGGCCAGCACCACCACCGCGGTGAAGACCCAGGTCTTGAGCCGCAGGCTGCTCATTGCGACGGCGCGGCCTGCTTCTCGCGGCGGACGAACCGCTTGCGCTCCGCGCGCAAGTGGAGGTATTCCCGGGCCTCTTTCAGCAAGCGACGCCGCTCGGCGCCGTCGAACACGGCCCGGCGCACCAGCCGCCAGACGATGCGCGGCCGGAAGTAGTACTCGCCGTAGAACCGCTCGACCCAGTCCATCAGCTCGGCCCGGTCCAGCCCGGGGTAGACCACCGTGGGCAACTGGTGGCCCCCTTCGTCGGTCATGGACTCCACCGTCAGCAGGCCGTTCCGCACCGCGTAGTCGTAGAACTCGGTGCCGGGATACGGATGCGCGATCGACACCTGCACGGTCTCGCAGTCCAGCCGCTTGGCGAAGTCGATGGTGCGGCGCAGGCTCGCGCGGGTCTCGCCGGGGAGGCCCACGATGAAGTCCCCGTGCACCAGCAGGCCGAGCTTCTTACAGTCTTGTGTGAACCGCCGGGCCATGTCGATGGTGGCGCCTTTCTTGACGTTGCGCAGGATCTGCGGATCGCCCGACTCATAGCCCACGATGAGCAGGCGGCAGCCCGCCTCCTTCATGGCCCGGAGCGTCTCGTAGTCGGTGGTGACGCGCGAAGTGCACGACCAGGTGAAGTTGAGCGGCTTGAGCCGCCGGCACAGCTCGATGGTGCGGGCCTTCTGATAGTTGAACGTGTCGTCGTCGAAGAAGACCTCCTTCAAACCGGGGAAGGCTTCCAGCGCCCAGCGCGCCTCGGCGGCCACTTCCTCGGCCGAGCGCCGGCGCCAGCGGTGGCCGGAGTGGGTCTGAGGCCACAGGCAGAAGGTGCATACGGCCGGGCAGCCCCGCGAGGTGTAAAAGGCGATGAAGGGCTTCTGAAGGAAGGGGACGTTGTAGCGAGTGATGTCCAGGTCGCGCTTGTAGATGGGGGTCACCCAGGGCAGCGCGTCCAGGTCCTCGATGAAGCCGGCCTCGCGGTTGTGGACGAGGTGCCCGTTGCGGCGGTAGGTGACGCCGGGCAGTTCCTCCAGAGGCTGGCCGGCGGCGTAGCCGGCAATCTGGTATTCGAACTCGCGCCGGACCACGAAGTCGATGGCCTTCGAGGCCGCCAGGACCTTTTCCGGCTCGACGGTGGCCGGAGGCCCCACAAAGGCCACTTTCAGCCGCGGGTTCAGGTCCTTCATCATCTCGGCGATGCGAACGTCCACGTGGAACCCGGGCGTCGAGGTGAACAGGACCAGCAGCTCGAAGTCGCCCGCCATGGCCACAGTGTCGGCAATGGAGAGGCCGTGCGGGGGCGCGTCCACCACTTTGCTCTCCTTGATCATCGCCGCGGGGTAGCACAGCCAGACCGGATACCAGTAGGACTCGATCTCGCGCGTGGCCGGCCAGCGGGAACTGGCCCCGCCGTCGAACTTCTCGAAGGAGGGAGGGTTCAGGAGGAGCGTCCGCATGGGGACTCCCTTGAGCTTACGGCACCGGGGAGCACGGACACAACTTCACAGCACCAGGCGGTCGCCCCCTTCGCGCCGCGTGACCCGCTCGCGGTCCAGGTATTCGAGCAGCGGGATGGCGTACTTGCGCGAGACCCCCGCCAGATGCTTGAAGTCTGCCACGCTCAGCCGCCGGCGCTTGAAGGGCGCCAGCTTCCGCCGCAGCTCCTCGAGCGCCTCGCGGTGGAAGACCAGCTCGTCGGCCAGCTTCACCAGGCGGCCCAGGCGCAGCAGCATTTGAAGCAGGGAGCGGGCGCGCGCCGGCTCGACGCCCGATTTGGCCAGCACCTCGCCCACGGATGGCGCCGTCAGGCCGGCTCCCTGGAACGCCCGCTCGATGGCCGCGAGCGCCTGCTCCTCGTCCTGCTTGAGCGCCAGCTTGTGCGTCGCCAGGCGCACGGCTTCGCCCTCGGACACTATGCCGGTGGGGCCTTCGATCAGCGCGTCGAGATTGAAGGTGAAGAAATGCCGGCAGGCTTCGTTCTCG
>CAZIRH010000269.1:0-6840 GCA_964541065.1 uncultured Solibacteraceae bacterium | reverse complement strand
GCCGATCGAGTTTTCGGCGGGCTTGATCGCCGGCCTGTCTCATTTCCATCTGGGCAATCCCTTCGGGTTGCCGCACATGCGCCGGCACGCCGCGGAGATCCTGCGGCGCGCGCGGGCCGCCGGAATGACCACTTCGGTGGACACCGGCTGGGACGCTGGCGGGCGCTGGATGGAAGACCTCCAACCCAGCCTGCCCTACACCGATCTGCTGTTTCCCAACGAAGACGAGGCGCGGCACCTGACCGGCCTGGAGGACGTAGGGGCGGCAGCGCGCAGGCTCCAGGAACTGGGCGCCGCGAGCGTGGCCGTGAAACTGGCCGAGCGGGGTTGCGCCGTATTCACCCGCGAGGGCAGCTTCCAGGTGCCGGCGTTCGAGGTCGAGGCACAGGACACCACCGGCGCGGGGGACTGCTTCGTGGGCGGTTTCCTGGCGGCGCTCCACCGCGGGCGCTCCTGGCCTGAGGCGGCGCGCTTCGCCAATGCGGTGGCCGCTCTGAGCGTCGAAAGGCTGGGCGCCACCACCAACCTGCGATCGTTCGAGGAGACCGAGACCTGGCTGGAGCAGGCCCGGCCGAGGACTCAATAGGCGCCGCGCCGCGTACACGCGCCGCGTACAATTGTCTTCAGGAGGAGCTATGCGCCGCCGATTCCTGCTGCTGTCGCTGTGGGTGTGTGCGTTTGCACTCGCCTCTCCCGCTCAAACTGATCCCCGCCTTCGGCAGGCTTCCCGCCGCGAGGAGAACGGCTGGATTGCGGTGCGCCTGGCCGGGCGGCCCGCCGAGATCGGCTTCCAGCACGGCTACCTGCTGGCCCCGGAGATCGAGGAGGCGCAGAAGGTCCTGGCGCTGAGCCTGAGCCACGACACGGGTCACGCCTGGGGGTACTTCCGCGAGGCCGCCGAGAATGTGTTCTGGCCGCGGGTCGAGACGGAGTATCGCGAGGAGTTGCAGGGCATCGTCGAGGGCCTCGCCTCCCGCGGGGTCAAGCTCGACCGGTGGGACGTGGTGGCGATGAACGCCTGGCTGGAACTGTCGCCCTACTATGTCCAGTGGCACCGCAAACAGGGCCGGGCGCGGGGCGCGAGACGGCCGCCTTCCCGGGAGCATTGCAGCGCGTTCGTGGCCACCGGCAGCTACACGCGCGACGGCCGCGTGGTCATCGGGCACAACGCCTGGACCGGCTACATGGAAGGCCAGCGCTGGAACATCATCTTTGACCTCACCCCGGCCAGGGGCTTCCGCATCCTGATGGACGGCTTTCCCGGGCTGATTCACAGCGGCGACGATTTCGGCCTGAACTCCGCGGGCATCCTCATCACCGAAACCACTATCAGCCAGTTCTCCGGCTTCGAACCCAACGGCACGCCCGAGTTTGTGCGTGCCCGCAAGGCCATGCAGTACGCGGCCTCGATCGACGATTTCGCCCGCCTCATGATCGAGGGCAACAACGGCGGCTACGCCAACAACTGGCTGGTGGCGAACCGCCAGACCGGCGAGATCGCCAGCCTCGAACTGGGGCTGAAAAACGTCAACCTGTGGCGCACCAAGGACGGCTACTTCGCCGGGGCCAACTTCCCGGTGGACCCCGAGCTGGCGCGCACGGAGACCACCTTCCGCGTGCGGGACCGCGGCGCCAGCCCCAATGCGCGCCGCGTTCGCTGGGAGGAGTTGATGGCCGCATACAAGGGACGCATCGACGTGGCGGCCGGGCAGAAGTTCCTCTCCGATCACTATGACGCCTACGCGCGCAAGGAGGAGCCCAACGAGCGGACGCTGTGCGGGCACATCGAGCTGTCGCCACGCGGACTGAAGGGCTGGCAGCCCAAGTGGGCGCCGGCCGGTGCGGTGCAGGCCAAGGTGGCCGACGCGCGCATGGCCGAGCAACTGTCGCTGGCCGCGGCCATGGGGCACTCCTGCGGGCTCCACTTCAGAGCCGCCGAACACCTGACGCGCCACCCGGAGTTCGGGTGGCTGAAGCCGTTCCTGCGCGACCTGGAGGCGCGGCCCTGGACGGTGTTCCGGGCGGAGTAGCCTCCGCTCACTCCGGCGTCAACTGGAACCGTCCAAAGTAGCCGCTGGTGGTGGGCTCGCTGTGCGCCCAGCGCTGGTCGAAGTCCCCTCCCCAGTACCGGTTGCTGAGCGTGGTTGCCAAGGTGGACTCGACCAGGGGGATGAAGGGGTCGTACCACAGTGTGGCGCCTTGCAGGACATCGTCCGGCAGGACTGCCCGCCGCATCATGAGGTTCAGCAGCTCGCCCACCTTCAGCGTGGCCGCCTCGGCGTCCCGGCGGAACTCGATGGGCACGACGTGCACGATGCGCACGCGCCCGAGCAGCCAGCCATACTGCTGGCGGAGCAGGCGCTCGGCCGCCTGCCGCTGGGCGGGCGAAGCCGCGCCGTCCAGGAACAGGATGCTCGAGCGCGCCGCGGCGCCCATGCTCAGCGTGGCCTCGCCCACGAGGACTGCGGCCATCTTCACACCCACCAGCGAAACCCCTTCGAAGCGGCCTTGCTGAACCGACCAGGCGAGGATCGCTTCCCGCCCGCCGGTCACGCCTTCCCCGGACCACTCGCAGTAGCAGCCGTAGACGTGGTTGGAGCGGCCCTCGAGGTAGTCTCCGGCCACCTGCGAACGCTGCTGGGCGCAAGCCGGCAGCGCCCACAGGACAGTGGTGGCAGCGATGCCCGCGGTCCCCGCGCGCCGCATGGAGATATGCCTCGCTCTCTACTATAGCTCCGGCGCCGGGCCAGCGGGACGCGCCTGCGGCTTCTCCTGCGCGGACAAGACCGGAGTCCTATCCCACGCCGGCGGGGGCCGCGAGGCTGTCGAGGAGCTCGTAGAGCTCTTTGGGCTGGATGGGCTTGGCCAGGTAGCCGTCCATGCCCGCGGCCAGGCAGCGCTCGCGGTCGCCCTTCATGGTGTGCGCGGTCATGGCCACAATCGGCACATGGTGGCCGTTGGTTTTCTCTTGCTGCCGGATGGCCGCGGTGGCTTCGAGACCGTCCATCTCCGGCATCTGGACATCCATGAGCACCAGGTCCACCGGCCCCCGTTCGAGCAACGACAGCACCTGGCGGCCGTCGCTGGCCACCACGACGGTGTGTCCGTGCTTTTCCAGCAGGCGCACGGCCAGCCTCTGGTTGACCAGGTTGTCTTCCGCCAGCAAAACCGTCAAGCGGCCGCGGCTCTCCCGCAGCGAGTGCCGGGTCACGGGCCCGGCGCCGGGTTGTGGAGCCGCGCGGTCGCGGCCGAGGACGGATGCGACGGCCTGCCGCAGGCTGGACGGCCTGACGGGCTTGAGCAGGTAGGCGTCCACGCCCAACTGGCGGCATCGGGTGGCGTCCCCGCGTTGGCCCGCGGAGGTCAGGAGCATGATACTCACTTCGCCGAGCTCCGGGTCGGCGCGGATGTGTTCGGCCACGGCGAAGCCATCCATATCTGGCATGTGGAAATCGAGGATCGCCAGCGCGTACGGGTGGCCGGCGGCGCAGGCCTGTCGGAGCGCCTCCAAGGCCGCGGGACCCGTGGCGACACTCGTCGGCCGCATGCCCCAATGAGACAGCATCTCGACCAGGATGGTCCGATTGGTGGCGTTGTCGTCGGCGATCAGCACCGCGACCTGATCGAGAAGGGCGGGCGAGGCCGGCTCCGGGGCGAGCTCCGCTGGAGAGGGCAGGGCGAACAGCGCCGTGAAGTGGAAGGCGCTGCCCGGGCCGCCTTCGGCGCTGCGTTCCTTCTCCCAGGGACTCTCCAGCCAGATGCGCCCTTTCATCATCTCCACCAACTTCGTGGAGATGGCCAAGCCCAGGCCGGTACCGCCGTACTTCCGCGCGGCGGAGTTGTCCGCCTGCTCGAAGGGTTCGAAGATGACCTGCTGCTTCTCGGCCGGCACTCCCATGCCGGTATCGGCCACCAGGAAGTGCAGACTGACCTGGCCCTCCGCCTGCTCGGCGGCCTCGACACGTACCAGGATCTCTCCGCGGCCGGTGAACTTGACGGCATTGCCGACCAGGTTGACCAGAATCTGGCGCAACCGGCCGGGATCGCCCATCAGGCTGCTGGGGACGTCCGGCCTCACATGCAGGATGAGCTCCAGGCCTTTTTGGTGGGCGCGCACCGCCAGGCTGTGCAGGGCGTCTCCCACGCAGTCCCGCAGGCTGAACGCGCTCCGATTCAGTTCCAGCCTGCCCGCCTCGATCTTGGAGAAGTCCAGAATATCGTTCAGGATGGCGAGCAAGGAATCGGCCGAATCTCGCACGGTCACCAGGTACTCGCGCTGCTCGGGGCTCAGTTCGGTGTCCAGGGCCAGCTCCGTCATGCCGATGACGCCGTTCATGGGCGTGCGGATCTCGTGGCTCATGTTGGCCAGGAACTCGCTCTTGGACCGGCTGGCCGCTTCGGCCGCCTCCTTGGCCTGGTGAAGCTGCACGATGAGGCGGCCGCGGTGGCGGTAGCTGGCAGCCGCCAGGCCTATCAGGGCGGCAATGATGATTCCGGCCGCCACAGCGATCAGCAGGAAGCCGGTCTGGCGGTACCAGGCAGGCAGCACCGAGAATTCGAAGAGGGCTGGCGAGGGATCGGCGTTGCCGTTGCGGTCCATGGCGCGGACTGCGAAGCGATGCCGGCCTCCGGCCAGCTTCCGGAAGGAGACCGAGCTGTCCGCCGCGAAGGTGCTCCAGGCGCCGCCGTCCAGGCGGTAGGAGAACAGCAGCCGCTCCGCAGCGGTGTACTTCCACTTGTCGATGCCTGCGAACACCAGCCGCACTTCACCGCCGGGCGGCGTTCCGCGCAGGTTCTTCTCCTCGGGGATGAAGGTTTCGGGAGGGTCGGTGTCCGCGCCGGGATGGAAGAGGCTGATGCCTCGCGTGGTGCCCGCCCAGATGCGCCCGCGGCTGTCTTGAAACACCCGGAAGGCGATCGAGGAAGGCAGGCCGTCGTCGGCCGTGTTGGTGAGCCACACGCCGTCCTTGTGGCGGTGCACTCCCGTGCCGGAGGCCACCCAGACGGTGCCATCCCGGGCCGTGAGGATGCTCCGCGGCCGGTCCAGGCGGTCTTGCAGAACCCTCCAGGACTTCCCATCGAACTCCAGGAGCTGGTCGCGCCCGCCCACCAGCAGCTTCCCATCGGGCGTCTCGTGGATGGCGAAGGCTCCGCTGGCTGTGAACCCGGTCTCGGGGCCGAGCTTGGTGAACTTCCCGTACCGATACACCCCGAGGCCGTTGGTTGCGCCCAGCCACAACTCGCCGTTGGGCCTTTCGTGGATGGTTCTCACGTCAGTCAGCTCCCAGGCCGGCGGAACGTAGACGTGCTCTCGAAAGGACGTTCCATCGTAGACCTCCAGCCAGAAGCCAGGCGTGCCTTCTGCATAGGTTTGTGCCCAAATCTCGCCTTCCCGGCGGGGCCACACTATGCTGACGCGCCGCCCGGCAGGGTGTCTGACTTCCCCGAAGGCGCCCCGTTCCGGGTGGAACACGCGCAGGGGGAAGGGTGTCTCCATAGTGAGCAGGATGCGCCCGTCCGGCAGCGGGACGAAGGCCTCGTTGTGAGTGCTGCGGAGGCTCTCGCCCTTGGGTACCGGGTAGACCTTCCACTCCCGGCCGTCGAACAGCACCAGTTCGGTGGTGCAGGCGAACCACAGACGTCCCCGCCGGTCTTCCGCTATGGAGTGCGCCAGGCCCTCGCTCCGGACCGCCGCCGGTGTCCTCCACAGTGGCGGCGCGTGGCGTACCAAGCCTTGGGAAGTGGCCAGCCAGAACACGCCGCCCGGTTCGCTGATCACGTCTTGGACCCACCCGGACAATGCCTGCTGGCGCTCGACGGCCTCGCGACGCCCCCCAGCCAGGCGGATCAACTGGCTGAAGTCTTCCACCCAGACTTCGGAGTCCGCGCCGCGCCAGCCGCGCAACCTTCGCGTTTCGGCGGCGTGGATCCTCTCCCAGGACTTCCCGTCGAAGCGCACCAGGGTCCTGCGGGTCTGGTCCTCGGAGGAACCCACCACGAACAGCTCCCCGTTCTCCCCGACGAAAGGATTCACAAAACGGCGAAGCCCGAACAGTTCGGCGCCCCATTCCCTCCAGGCGGCAGGGCGGCCCGCCATAGCGCCCTCCAGCTTGCCCACCCCCCGTTCGCCGGTGGTCCACAGGCCTCCGTCCCGAGCCGCCGCCATGCCGGTGAACTCTCCCAGCCTGGTTTCGGCCGCGGACTTCAGAGTTCTCAGGGCGCGGTGGGCGGGGTCGTACTCGGCCAGGCGATCGGGCAACAGCAACAGAAGCCGGTCGTGCTCTGTCGGCAACATGACAACCCGTCCCAATACCGCCGCCGGGATCTCGCTGAGTTCCTTGGCGGAGTGCGGGATCCACTGCTGATTGACGTACTCCTGAAGCCTGCCCGAGTCGAAGGTCCAGAGTCGCCCGTCCCGGGTGGCGCACACGCGCCTGGAGGAACGGGGAGAGGGGAGCTTGTGGGCCCGGTAGCCGTCCAGACGGCTCATCGTGTCCACGTCGCCATGCTGAGCCCAGACGTTCCCCAGGTGATCCACCCAGATAGTGGTGATGTAGGACTCCGTCAGGCCGTCGTTAACGTCCCAGAATCGCCACAGAGGCGGCTTCTGGGCCGTGGCGCCGGCGGCCAGGATCAGCCACCCCATGGCCGCCGCTACTAGACGGTTGGATGTGAGCACCCGGTCTGCCAAGGCGAATACCCTACCCCAGACGGCTTGAGCCGCGGTGGACTCGCTGCGCCGCGGGGCACAGCAGTCGCGCTCCTTCCATCTAGCTGATCGACAGGAACGGCGGCTCTTCTAGCCGAATTGCCGCTGAGAGCAGGGCGCCCCTCAGTGGA
>CAZIRH010000268.1:0-6898 GCA_964541065.1 uncultured Solibacteraceae bacterium | reverse complement strand
ACCAGGTCAGCGTGCGCTCCGCCCTCCCGCAACGCATCGACTGCCGCGGCACCAAGATCGAGGAACTGGCCGGCACCGGGCAGCACGACTCGCCCGGGGGATAGGCGGCGCTCGCTCCAAGGTAGTATACTGTCCCCTCTCACCTTCCCCAGAAGGAGCGACCATGCTGCCTGAGTACATCTCGAAAGCAGTTCCCGTCCCCCACGAGAAGCGCGCCCCCTGGTACGCCAACACTGCCCCCAGCTACGCGGGCGTGTTCCTGTGGGTGGCCTTCTACCAATCCCTCGCCGGCGGCGCCATCGACCGCGCCGGCCTAGGCTTGTGCCTGCTGGCGCTGGCGGTGGCCGGCCTGCTGTGCTACGCCTTGTACTACTACGCCCCGGCCATGCTGGGCATGAAGACCGGCTACCCCCTCTACGTGGTGGGCAGTTCCACGTTCGGCACCCGCGGGGGCTACCTCATGCCCGGCCTGCTGATGGGAGTCCTGCAAGTCGGCTGGTTTGCCGTGGCCACCTTCTACGCGACCAAGTACGTCCTGAGCGGGCTGAAGTCGGAGGCGCAAGCTGGCAGCCCGCTGTTCATCGTGGTGGCCATCCTGTGGGGCTACGTCATCGGCTACATCGGGGTCAAGGGCATTCGCTACGTGGCCAAGGTGGCCCTGTACCTGAACCTGGTGGCCTTCCTGATGGTGCTGGTGGTGTTCCTCCAGACCAGCGGCGGCCTGGCCCAGCACGTGGTGACGAATCCGGATCCCTGGGCGGCCTTCGCGCTGCTGTTGCAGATGGTGATCGGATTCTTCGCCACCGCCGGGGCCGCGGGCGCCGACTTCGGCATGAACAACCGGAACGCAAAGGACGTGCGCTGGGGCGGCTTCGTGGGCATCGCGGTGGCCGTCCTGTACGCGGGCGGCCTGCCGCTGATGTCGGTGGCCGGCGCGCGGGCGCTCAATCCCGGACTGACCAGCTTCGGCTACGACGCCGCCATCGGCACCCTGGGAGGGTTTCTGGCCACCTCCATGTTCTTCCTGTTCGCCATCGCCTCGATCGCTCCGGCCTGCTTCTGCGCCTTCATCTGCGGCAACAGCTTCGCCACCATGTTCCCGAGCATCCCGCGCATGACCTCGACGCTGACCGGCGTGACCATCGCCATCGTGCTGGCCATCACGGGTGTGGCGGCCGACCTGGCCGGGGTGTTCACCATCGTCGGCGCCTCCTTCGGCCCGATCTGCGGGGCCATCGCCGCGGACTACCTGCTCTCCGGCCGGCGCTGGGCCGGCCCGCGGGAAGGCATCAACTGGGCCGGCTACATCGCGTGGGCGCTGGGATTCCTGGTGGGGATCGTCCCGTTCCTGCCCGTTTCCCCCGAGCTCAAGAGCGCCGCGCAGCCCGTGGTGGTCTGGAGCTTCGTGATCGGCTTTGTGGTGTACACGGTGCTGGCCAAGGCGGGGCTCCAGCCCAAGACGGTGCCTGTGACCGGCTAGCGCGGTCGCCGGCGCTTGAGTTTGGTCTTCAGCACCACCGGCGTGGCGCGGAAGCCGAAGGCGCGCCGGAGCTGATTGATGAGATACCGCTCCTGGGAGAAGTACAGCGGTTTCGGGCGGTCGACGAACAGGACAAAGGTCGGCGGGCGCACCCCCGCCTGAGTGATGTAGAGGATGCGGGGCTCGCGCGGCGCCTCGATGGAGGCCAGGAACCGGTTGAGCTCGCCCGTCGGCACTCGCCGCGAAGCGGACTGGTAAGCTTCGCGGATGCGCGGCAGCAGTTTCCCGACGCCGGCGCCGGTGCGCGCCGACAGGAACGCCACCGGCGCGTAGTCCAGGAACTTCAACTCATCGCGGAGGTTCTCTTCGAAGGGGCGGCGGTCGCGGTCCGCCTTCAGGTCCCACTTGTTGACGCACAGGATCACGGCCCGCCCGGCCTCGTGCGCGTAGCCGGCTATGGTGGCGTCCAGTGCCAGGATGCCCTCGGCGGCGTCCAAAACCAGGAGCACCACGTCGGCCAGGCGGATGTGGCGGCGGGCCATCACCACGCTGAGCTTCTCGGCCATCAGCCGGGTCTTGCCCTTCCGGCGGATGCCCGCGGTATCGACGAAGACGTAGGAGACGCCCTCGCGGGTGAGGCCGGCGTCCACGGCGTCACGCGTGGTGCCCGGAGTAGGCGCGACGATGGCGCGCTCTTCGCCCACCAGGGCGTTCAGCAGCGTGGACTTGCCCACGTTGGGACGCCCGATGATGGCCACCTTGATCACTTCGCCCTGCTCAGCCGCCTCCTCTCCAGCGGCAGCGAAACCGGAGGTCAAGTGTTCCAGCAGCTCGTCGAGGCCCAGACGGTGCTCGGCGGAAACGGGGAACAGGTCGGGGAAGCCCAGCGCGTGGAACTCGTGCGCCAGGACCTCGCGGGAGGGTGCGTCGATCTTGTTCACGGCCAGCGAGACGGGCCGGCCAAGCTGGCGGAGCAGTTGGGCCAGGTCGCGCTCGGCGCCGGTGATCTCGCTTCGGCCGTCGATGATGAAGATGATGTGCGCGGCGCGCTCGAGCACCACGCGCGCCTGCTTGAGAACCTGGAGAGGAAGGTAGTCGGCGTCGCGGGGGACGATGCCGCCGGTGTCGATCAGCTCGAAGCGCCGCCCGCGGTACTCGGCCTGGCCGTGGAGGCGGTCGCGGGTGATGCCGGGCTCGTCGCCCACGATGGCGCGGCGCTGGCCGAGGATGGCGTTGAACAGCGTGGACTTGCCCACGTTGGGCCGGCCCACTATGACCACCACGGGCAGTTGGCCGGAGGGCGGCATCGAGCTTCATCATAACGTAGGGACGCGCCCCACCCGCAGCTATACTGAACTCTTGGATATGCGGGCCCCGGCGCGCCAGCTCACCGTCAGGCAGTTCTTCTCCCGGCAGGGACTGCTCTCGCAGTGCCACCCGCTCTACGAGTACCGCCCCGGGCAACTGGAGATGGCCGAGGCGGTCGCGGCGGCGCTCGCCGAGCGCAAGCACCTGGTGGTCGAGGCGGGCACCGGCACGGGCAAGACCCTGGCCTACTTGGCGCCGGCCATCGTTGCCGGGCGCCGCGTGGTGATCTCGACCGGCACCAAGAACCTCCAGGAGCAGCTTTTCTTCAAGGATGTGCCGTTCCTGGAGCGGAACCTGGCGCACGGGCTCAAGGTCTGCTACATGAAGGGCCGCAACAACTACGCCTGCCGCCAGAAGATCTACGACGCCGAGAAAGAGGCGGTGCTGGAGGGCCTCGAGGAGGTGGTGGATTTCGAGGTCATCCAGGCCTGGGAGAAAACCACCCAGAGCGGCGACCGCGCCGAGATCGCCAAGCTGCCCGAGGGGGCGACCATCTGGGCGAAGATCGACGCGCGCCGCGAGCTGTGCACAGGGCAGCGCTGCCCGCAGTTCGAGCGCTGTTTCATCACCTTGATGCGCCAGCGGGCCCTGGAAAGCGACATCATCATCGTCAACCACCATCTGTTCTTCGCGGACCTGGCCGTCCGGGAGGAGGAATACGCGGGGATCATCCCCGAGTACGCAGCAGTGATCTTCGATGAGGCGCACGAGCTGGAGGACGTGGCCGGCCAGTACTTCGGCGTCTCGGTCAGCAACTACCAGTTCCAGGAACTGGAGCGGGACATCCGCGGCGTGGCGCGCCGCAAGGGTTTTGGGTCGCGGGACCTGGACCGGACGCTGGGAACGCTGGATGACGCCGCGCTGCGGTTCTTCACGTTGTTCGAGGGCTCCGAGGGCCGGGTGGCGTTCCGTGAGCACCAGTCCTTCCGGGAAGAGCACGACCAGCCGTACCAGGATCTGCGGCGCGCGCTGGAGCTGGTGGGCGCCCACCTCCAGACCGTCAAGGAAGCCCCCGAGGAGGTGCTGCCCCTGTTCCGGCGCGCCGGCGAACTCGCGCAGGCGCTCCAGTTCTGGGTGGCAGGCGGCGCGCGCGGCTTCGTCTACTGGTTCGAGCGGCGCGGCCGGGGATGCTTCTTGCAGGCCACGCCCATCGACGTCTCGGCCATCCTGAAGCAGAAGCTGTTCGGCGTGGTGGACACCATAGTGCTGACCTCGGCCACGCTGGCGGTGGCCGGTAGCTTCGACTACCTCAAAGGGCGGCTGGGGCTGGAGCAGGCGCGGACGCTGATCGTGCCCGGGCACTTCGACTTCAAGCGGCAGGCCCTACTGTACGTGCCGCAGCACCTGCCCGAGCCGCGCCACCGGGATTTTCCGCGGCAGGCGGCCGACGAGGTGGTCCGCCTGCTGCGTTTGAGCCGCGGGCGGGCCTTCGTGCTGTTCACCAGCCACCAGCAGATGCGCGTGATCCATGACCTGGTGTCGTTCGAAATCGACTACCCCACGTTGTTGCAAGGCACCGGGCCGCGCACGGCGCTGCTCGAGGAGTTCCGGCGGACGCCCCACTGCGTGCTGTTCGCCACCGCCTCCTTCTGGCAGGGAGTGGACGTGCCGGGCGAGCAGTTGAGCTGCGTGATCATCGACAAGCTGCCGTTCGCGGTGCCGAACGACCCGGTGGTCGAGGCCCGCATACGGGCCATCCGCGAGGAAGGCGGCAATCCCTTCTACGACTACCAGGTGCCCCAGGCGGCACTCAGCCTCAAGCAGGGTTTTGGCCGGCTGATTCGCAGCCGCTCGGACCGCGGCGTGCTGGTGCTGCTCGATAGCCGCATCACCACGCAGCGCTACGGCCAGGTGTTCTTCGACAGCCTGCCGGACTACGCCTTCACCACGGAGCTGAAGGACGTCGAGGACTTCTTCCATGTTTGAAATCACCGTCGAGGAGAGCTTCTCCGCGGCCCATTGGCTGCGGGGTCACCGTGGCAAGTGCGAGCACGTGCACGGGCACAACTACCGCGTGCGGGTCAGCCTGGAAGGCGAGCGCCTGGATGAGGCCGGGCTGCTCATGGACTTCGCCGAGGTGCGCCGCCGGTTGCGGGAGGTTATCGAGCCCCTCGACCACCGCCTGCTGAACGAGGTTCCGCCCTTCGACACCTTGAACCCCACCGCCGAGAACCTGGCCAAGTACCTCTATGAGGAGCTAAGCCGGCGGCTGGCGGTGCGCATCGCCGAGGTGCGCATCAGGGAAACCGACTCCGCCACGGCGGCCTACCGGGAGTAGGGCAGGCTTCTTCATCTGTACGGCCATCTGCCGTACAATATAGACGAGGGCAGCCACATGATCGAGAGCACAGCCGCACCCGGGGCCAGACTCCAGCGCCTGGAGGCCAGGATCACCCCTGAGCAGAAAGACCTCTTTCGCCGGGCCGCCCAACTGTCTGGGCGCACGCTGACGGATTTCGTCGTCGCCAGCGCCCGAGAGGCGGCCCTTAGGATGATCGAGCAGCAGGCGGTGACGACTCTGGCCGCCAGCGACCAGCGGGCCTTCGTCGCCGCTCTGCTCCATCCGCCCGCGCCCGCCGCCCGCCTGCGGGCAGCCTGGCGGCGATACAGGAGGCGTGCCCCCCGGTGACCACTGCCCGGCAAACCCCGCGCTGCGTGATCGAGCCGCTGGCGGAGCATCATGCCCGGGCGGGTTTCGCCTGTGGGGTTCCGGAACTCGACGACTACTTCCGCCAGCGCGTAGGCCAGGACGTCCGCCGCGGGGTGACCTGCGCCCGAGTCCTGGTCGCAGCGGAAGAGCGCCGCGTGGTCCTGGGCTTCTATACGCTCTCCAGCACGGTCATACCGCTCAAGGACCTGCCGCCCCAGATCGCCAGGCGCCTGCCCAGATACCCGAACATCCCCGCCACCTTGCTCGGGCGGCTCGCCGTGAGCCTTTGCCACAGGGGCAGAGGACTCGGCGAATTCCTGCTGATGGACGCGCTGGCAGTCAGCTTGCGCCAGAGCCGGACCGTGGCGTCCTTAGCGGTGGTAGTCGAGGCCAAGGACGAGCCGGCCCGCGCCTTCTACGCGAGATACGGCTTCATCCCCTTCCCTGAGAGCACCAGCCGCCTGTTCCTGCCGATGAAGACCATCGAGCGCCTGATCCTCGGCGCCCGCCTCAGGTGAGCCGCTCGCCCACCGCCTTGGCTTGCAGGAACAGGAGCAGGTAGTCGGGGCCGCCGGCCTTCGAGTCCGTGCCCGACATGTTGAACCCGCCGAAGGGGTGCGCCCCCACCATGGCCCCCGTGCACTTGCGGTTGAAGTAGAGGTTGCCGACGAAGAACCGCTCGCGCGCCCGTTCGAGCTTCTGCCGGTTGCGGCTGAAGACCGCGCCGGTCAGCCCGTACTCGGAATCGTTCGCCAGTTCGAGCGCGTGCTCGAAGTCCCGCGCCCTGCTCACGGCCAGCACCGGCCCGAACACCTCCTCCTGGAAGATCCGGGCTTGCGGCTCGACGTCGGCAATGATCGTGGGCTGGATGAAGTAGCCCTCGCCCGGCGCCGGCCCGCCGCCGGCGATCAGCCGGCCCTCGCGCTTGCCGATCTCGATGTAGTTCAGGATCGACCGCCGCGCGCCCTCGTTGATCACCGGCCCCATGTAGTTGGCCGGATCATCGGCCGGGCCCACGGTCAGCTTCGCGGTTCTGGCCGCCAGGCGCGCCAGGAACTCGTCGTAGACGGCCTCATCCACGATGGCCCGCGAGCAGGCCGAGCATTTCTGTCCCTGGTAGCCGAAGGCCGAGACCAGTACGCCCTGCACCGCCAGGTCAAGATCGGCCTCGCGGTCCACGATGATGGCGTCCTTGCCGCCCATCTCTGCGATCACGCGCTTGATCCAGATCTGCCCCGGCCGCGGCCGCGCCGCCAGCTCGTTGATCCGCAGGCCGACCTCCTTCGAGCCGGTGAAGGCGATGAAGCGCGTCTTGGGGTGCTCGACCAGCACGTCGCCCACCACGGCGCCGCTGCCCGCCAGGAAGTTGCAGCTCTCGCGGGGGAAGCCCGCTTCGTGGA
>CAZIRH010000267.1:0-6905 GCA_964541065.1 uncultured Solibacteraceae bacterium | reverse complement strand
CAGGCACCCAGAGGGTACCCGGCCTGTCGGCTGCCCCGGTTCCGATTGTCAACCAATTTGCGAGACAGTACACTAGAATGCACTTGGCGCGTGCAAGCCAGGTAGAGTCGTGGAGGGCACACCGCCCGGGGGAGAGGTCGGTGAGGAAGTCAATTGTGTATGTCGTCCTGGGCGTGGCCGTGGTGGGCGCCTGTAGTCTGGTCACCGCGCTGCACGGTTTTCAGCGGCCTGCCCATCCGGCCAAGAAGACTCTCGCCGCCCAGAGGGAAGACGCGGAATACGCGAAACTGACGATTCTCTATCCACTTGACGAGACGGTGTTTCCCCCGGAGATCGCGCCCCCGACGTTCCGCTGGGAGGACCGCCGGGCCGGCGCGGACGCCTGGCGGGTGACGTTCGACTTCCAGGGCAACGTGGAGCGGATGAGTTTCCCCTGCCGCGCCCCCGAGTGGGCGCCTTCCGACGGAGAATGGGGGGCCATCAGACGCGCTTCCCTGGAGAAACCGGCCAAGGTGGCGATTCTGGGGTACAATCAGGCCGACCCGCAACGAATCCTGTCGCGGGCCACTATTTCGATCAGTACCTCCCAGGATGCAGTGGGGTCGCCGCTGTTCTTCCGGGAGGTGAACTTGCCCTTCGTGACGGCGGTGAAGGACCCGGCCGCGCACATCCGCTGGCGGTTTGGGGAGATCTCTTCGAGGCAGCCGCCTCCCATCGTTCTGCAAAGGCTGCCGGTCTGCGGCAACTGTCACTCGTTCTCCGCCGACGGCAGCACGCTGGCTATGGAGGTAGACTCGGGCAACGACAAGGGTTCCTACGCGGTTGCGCCGGTCAGAGAGCAAATAACGCTCGATCGGGACAAGATCATCACCTGGTCCGACTATCGGCGCGAGGACAAGGAGCAAACCTTTGGCTTGCTGTGCCAAGTGTCGCCGGACGGCCGATACGTCGTGGGAACGGTCAAAGACCGGGCGCTGGCCGTCTACCGGCCGGATTTGGCCTTCTCCCAGCTCTTCTTCCTGGTCAAAGGGATCCTGGCGATCTACGACCGAGAAACGCGACAGTTCCACGCACTGCCCGGGGCTGACGACCCGCAGTACGTCCAGACCAACGGAACCTGGAGCCCGGACGGCCAGACGATCGTCTTCTCCCGGAGCCGCGACAGGGCGTACGACCCGCCCGGCCTGCGCCGCCATGACGCGGTCCTGGTACCGGTTCGGGAGGCCGACGAGTTTCTCAAGCGTGGGCGGAAGTTCATGTACGACCTGTACCGGATTCCGTTCCACGACGGCCAGGGGGGCAGGGCCGAGCCGATTCCAGGGGCCTCCCACAATGGCATGAGCAACTACTTCCCGAAATTCTCTCCCGACGGCAAGTGGATCGTCTTTTGCCGAGCCAGGAGCTTCATGCTCTTGCAGCCGGACAGCGAGCTGTACATCATCCCGGCCCAGGGAGGCGAGGCCCGCAGGCTCCGCGGCAATACTCGCCGGATGAACTCCTGGCACAGTTGGTCGCCCAACGGGAAGTGGTTGGTGTTTTCCTCGAAAGCCTATTCGGTTTACACGCAGCTTTTCCTCACCCACATTGATGAGCGAGGAGAGAGCACCCCTCCGGTGGTGCTGGCCAACTTCACCGAGGAGAAGCGGGCCGCCAATATCCCCGAATTCGCCAATGTGACGCCCGGCGCGATCAAGAGAATCCACGCTGAATTCCTGGATGACACGAATTACGTCCGGGCCGGACTTGAGTTTGATCGCCAGGACGATTGTCAGAACGCCATACGCTGGTATCGCAAGGCGCTGGAGATCAACCCGAACAATGGGACCGCGCTCGCCACTTTGGGCTCCTGCCTGCTGCGGCTGGGACAGCCCCAGGAGGCGATGTCCCACCTCACCCGGGCGGTGGAGGTAGAGCCTGACCTGGCCAATGCCCATAGCAGCCTGGGCATCGCCCTGTCGCGGCAAAACAGGGTCCCGGAGGCGGTGGAGTCGTTCCGCAGGGCACTTCGACTTGATCCGGACCTCGCCCTGCCTCACCTCTACCTGGGGAACCTCTTGCAGGAACTCGGCGCGCTGGAGGAGGCTCAAGCACATCTTCATGAAGCCGTGCGCCTCAATCCTCACGACCCCTTCGGGCATTACAACTTGGGCGTTCTATTCTGCCGACTGGGAAACTTCCGACAGGGCGCGGTCCATTTCAGCGCCGCGCTGGAACAGGCCCCGGACTTCATTCCGGCGCTGGCCAGCCTGGCGTTAGTGCGGGCCACCAGCCACGACGAGACGCTCCGCAATGGCCGGCAGGCGCTCGAACTGGCCACCAGGGCCTGCCAGTTGGGCCAGTACAAACGTCCCGAGGCGCTGCACGCCCTGGCGGCGGCCTATGCCGAGACCGGTCGCTTCCCTGAGGCCGTTTCCACGGCCAATCTCGCCATCCGGACCGCTGACGCTGCGGGACACAAGGCACTGGCCGGCACCATCCAGCGGGCGCTGCGGCTCTACCAGCAGCAGCAGCCGTTCCGTTCAGACTCCCCCTGAAAGAACCTGACCCACCCGGAGGCCGCTGTCCACCGGGACGGTGAGACAATACCAGTCAATCAGGTGATCTACGACCCGACCACGAGAAGCGGCCTCCGTTGATGTGGGATAGCCGCGCGGTTGGCGGGCCCAGCGAGACAGCGGGCAAAACGGAGAGAGCCGGAAACCGCGAAGTGCTTGGCGGTTGCGGAGTTGCGGGCACGCCAGGGCCGTGAACGAACTGGGCGGAGAGGACTTCGAGAAGGCGTCCGGCTCGCCCAGCCGAGCTCGAAGGGTCCCCCGGTTGGCTCGCGACTCCAGGGGTGCGGTTCAATCCCCGGGAGTGAAGAAGGGGGATTCCGAAGGGGTGCGCTCCCGCAGGCGGGTGCGGGAAACCGGGACGCGCTTGCCGGGCCATTCCAGGCGCATGTCTTCAGTGACCTCATCCAGCATGTCCAGGCTGGTCACGCGGCTTTCCAGGGCGAACGCCGTAAGCAGAAGGTTGTCGCAGATGGCGTTGATGACCCGGGGAATGCCCTGGGCACGAAGGTGGATTTCGGCCAGCACCTCCGGCGGGAACACGGTCTGCTCGGGCATGCCCGCCTTGGCCAGCCGCGTGCCGACGTACTCGAAGGTTTCCGGCTCCTGGAAGGGCTGGAGCGAGCAACGCAGAGCGACGCGCTGCTTGAGCTGCCGGAAGCTGGGCGCGTCCAGCTTGCGGTCGAACTCGGGCTGGCCGGCCAGCACGATCTGCACCAGCTTCTCGCGCCGGTTTTCCAGGTTGCCGAGCAGGCGGACTTCCTCGAGCACGTCCCACTCCAGGTTGTGCGCCTCGTCCACGATCAGCACGGTGGTGCGGCCGCGGTTGGCGTTCTCCAGCACGATCTGGTTCAGCGCGAAGAGCACCTCGGTCTTGGAGGTGCGGTTGCACCGCAGGTCCAGGTCGTAGGCGATCATCTCGAAGAACTGCTCGACGGTGATGCGCGAGTTGAACAGGAAGGCGAAGTCCATGTGGTGGGCGGCCAAGAAGTCCTGGAGGCACTCCAGCATGGTGGTCTTGCCGGTTCCCACCTCCCCGGTCAGCACCACAAAGCCCTTGCGGCTGTGCACCCCGTAGATCAGGTTGGCCAGCGCTTCCTCGTGCTGCCGGCTGCGATACAGGAAGCTGGGGTCAGGAGTCAGGTTGAAGGGGCTTTCCTTGAACCCGAAGAAAGCGTTATACATTCTGCTCGCTCACAGGGGCAAATCGACCGTCGGAGGCACTTCCATGATAGCACCAGGGCGGGGCCGCCAACCCAGGGACCGTCCCTACAGGATCTCCAGCCAGGCCCAGCCGGGCAGGGTGGCAGGCTGGGCGTTCAGAAAGACTATGCGGCGGGTCTTGGGGAAAGGAAGTCCCGATTGGAGCTCGCGGCCGTAGAGGGGCGATTCGCGCAACAGGCGCCGGTAGTTCTCATCCTCGGTGTCGGGCCAGCCGGTCTTGGCCAGCAAGCCGCTGCCCCAGCCGAGCGCCAGCAGGCAGGCGCCACCGCGGGCGCGCGCCGCCTCCAGCCTGGCCTCCAGCTCGGCGAGGCTCTTGTCCACCAGAGGCAGGCCGGCCCAGGCGGCGTACCGGCGGTGCACGCGCAACAAGGCGGCGGCGCAAAGGTTGGCTCTCTGCAGGACCGCCGCGGTAGTGACCGGCTCGGACCAGCCCAGGCTGCGCAGCACTTCCGGGCGCCCGAGGTGAGTGTTCTCGCGCCAGGAACCCTCGAAGACGGTGCCCGGCTCCGCCATCTCGGCGAACAGCGGGTTGCTCTCTTCGATCTTGCGCGCCTCGACGGTGCCACGCGGGGCCTGCTTCCAGCCCAGCTCGTAGCGGCCCGCCCCGCGCGGCTGGAGCGTGGAGACACGCAGCAGGTAGACCTTCATGGCGGAGGCGGGGACGGGAGAGGAATCCGATGCGCCGATGGCGCGCATCAGGCTGAGGCCCGGTTCTCCCAGCGCGCGCTCCTCGGCGCCGGCGGCGGGCGAGGGCTGCGAGATACGCTCGCCGGGCAGTGGCTCGAGTCCCGCCAGCGCGCCCTCGCTCCAGCGGGCGAACAGCATTCCGCTGCGCAGCGCTCCTTTGATGGCGCTGCCGGGAAGATAGGGTCCGTGCGGGCCGGCCAGGAAGGTGGGAATGTGCAGGCTGTCGCCCTTCGCCCGCTCCCAGCAGGCGCTCAACGAAGCGTGCTCGAAGGGGATGCGGCGGCCGGCGAAGTTCTGCGCGAAGCCGCCCCAGGCGGCGAACTCCAGCCTCTCCGCCCGCTTCAGTTGGGCCAGGTAGCCGTCCAGGCGCGGCCCGCGTGCCAGCAGCCGGAAGATGCGGCGCTGATCGAGCACGTTCACCTGGTCTTTCCACACCATGTAGTCGATGGGGGACAGGCGATGGCCGTCGCCGACCAGCAAGGGGGTCAGCACCGTGCAGCGGTACCTCATGGCTTGACCTCGGCCGGCCGCAGCGACACGGGCACGGCCACTGCGTAGCCCGCGCGAAAGACCGGGTGCGGGAAACCGTCCGGGGCGACGTTGGCCGCCGCGCCCCGGGGCGGCAGAGCGGTGACCAGCACGGAGCCCTCCTGCACCATGCGCACGAGCTTCTTGGCCTCTCCCCAGCGCGCCGGGCTCTCGGTGCGCCCGCCGCGGGTGAGAAGGCCGTAGCTGCCCTGGTGCCAGTCCACGGCATCCGTCGCCGCCGGGATGAACAGCGACAGCAGCCACCAGGCGGTGGGCCTGGGTTCCGCCTCGGGGCTGTCGGAAGACGCCGCCGCAGGCAGGACGATTTCCGGGAACGTCCCTTCGGTGAACTCGGGCGGCTCAGAGAGTCCCCAACCCAGCGAGCGGCGGCCGCCGAAGCCGGAGTCGGCCAGCAGCCGCAAAACCGCCTTGACGGGTTCGGCCCAGCGCTGCCGCGCCGGCTCATCGGCGAACACGGCGACCGTCCACAGGCCGGCGTCGGGGGCAAACTCCAGGCAAGCGGTGCGGTGGGGCAGGGCCGCGCCCGTCAGCCGGTCCACGGCGGCGTGCCCGCGCAAGGCCGGCCGGAACGGGCCGCTGCGCTGGCGACCGCGCTGGGGGAGCAGGCAGCGGCTGGGCCCGTCGATCCACCACGTCTCCTCCCGGAGCGGCTCCTCGGCCAGCAGGGCCGGCACCAGCCGCAGGGGCACGAACTGCGCGCTCTTCCAGCGCACCTTTGGGGAGGCGGAGGGCGGCCACAGCGTGCGCGGCGGAACCACCAGCAACTGGTCGCCCATCCACGGATAGCAGGAGCTGAAGCGCACCGCCGGTCCTGCGGCGTGGTGCACGCCGTCCTCCAGCCAGGTCTCCAGCAGGCCCAGACGCGCCATGGCCGTCGCCACGGCCGAGAACAGTGCGTCGCTGTGGTAGATGCGGTCCACGTGGTCCCGGGCGCCGGAGCCGGGCCCGATGCGCCACGGCCCGGAGGGCCGGAAGCTAACCAGCAGGGCGGGGTGCATGATCAGTCGGACAACTTCGCCGGAAAAGACGGCCCCAGGGCCAGGGCTTGCAGCGCCACCAGATCGGCGCCCGCGAGCAGTTCCTCTTCGGGCGCGCCGGAGGCGTAGTAGCCGCGCTTGCGCCAGGCCAGCCGCAAGTTGGCGAAGCGCACGCGGCCGCTGCCGCGGGAGCCTCCGCCGCCCAGGGCGTCGTCCTCGAGCAGCCGCAGGCCCTGCAGCAGCAACCCCAGCAGCGGCTTGTCCGGCTCGCACAGGATATCCAGGATGAAGCGCACGCGGAAGCGGGCGCCCGCCGGGACGCGCTCGAGAGTGCGCGGATTGGCCTGCGAGGTGATGCGATCGATGGCGTTCTCGCTCTTGACCTCGGTGAGCTCGTCGTCCAGGTTCTCCCGCATCTGCGGGGTGATGGAGTCCGGCTCGAGCGGAGCGTCACAGACGGTCAGCCGCGCCGGGGTGGCGGCAGCGCCCTCCAGCCCTTCGCCGCTGATACGCTCCAGGCGGCCCGGGCTCCGCCCGAATAGCAGGCAGATCTCGTCGTCCGGGCGATCGCTCTGGTGGATGCGCACCTCCTGGCCCTTGCGCCGGGACAAGTACACCAGCTCGGCGGGCACGGCCAGGCCGGCGGCCTGCTCGAGCAGCGAACGCAGCTTGCCGCGCAGCGAGCTGCCCGGGATATAGGGCCGGCCAAAGGCGTCCTTGACCACCGGATTGTCGGCGCCGCCGATCTCCAGCGAACCTTTTCCCGCGCCGATGTGCAGCCCGGTGTCGCAGTGCAGCTCGCCCTCCAGAATCAGTTTCCCAACCAGCTTCAACTCGGTTTCGGCAGTGTGCTGAGTCATACGCCTCATTCGTTGTAGGCCACGATGGCCTCGAACAGGTCCCGGAAGCGCTCGTA
>CAZIRH010000266.1:0-6935 GCA_964541065.1 uncultured Solibacteraceae bacterium | reverse complement strand
AGGGCGCGGCCGCCGTGGGCGGGCAGATCCAGGCCCAGCAGGTCCGCGCTGTGCGTGCGCCCGGAGGGCTCCACGCGCAGGCGCACGTCGTAGCTGTCGCCGTCGGCATCCTCGAACTGGGAGACCACTTCGCCGGCCACCAGGCCGCGCAGGGTCAGCGCGACGGTGCCGAGGTCGAGGCCCAGGTCGCCGGCGGTACGGCGGTTGACGGTCACGCGCACCTCGGGCCGCTTCTCTTCCTCGCTAGTGTCGACATCGGCGGCGCCCGCAATCTGGCGCATCTCGCGCATCAGCCGCTCGCTGATGTCGCGCATGCGGGCCACGTCCGTCCCGCGCACGCTGACCTGGACGGGCTTGGCGTACTCGGAGTGCTCGTCGGCCTCACCCACCGCGGTGCGCAAAGCGGGAAAGCGCCGCATGCGCTCGCGCAGTTGGGCCTTGATCACCGAGTAATGCGAACGCGTCTCACGTTCCGTGAGCTTCACGTAGATGGCGCCCTCGCTGACCGGCTGGGCGCCGCTGCCGCCGATGTTGGTGTAGGTGTAGGCCACGCCGGGGTTGCGGCGGATCTCCTCATCCAGGCGGCGCGCGATCTCGATCGAGCCCTCCAGGCTGATACCCGGGCGCGCCCGGTAGCTGACCTGGAGCTGGCCCGGGTCGGCCTCGGGCATGAAGGCCGAGCCCAGCTTGCCGAAGAGCGTGAAGCTCGAAGCGATCGCCACGGCGCCGATCACCACGATGGCCCAGCGGTGCGAGAGCGACCAGTTCAGCGTGCCCGCCAGCGCGCCGCGCAGCCGGTCCAACTGGTCGTTCAGCTTCTGAAGGCCCCGCCCGAACCAGGAGCGCGGCACGCGCGGATCGGCCGCCGGGTCGTACCAGCGGGAGGAGAGCATGGGGTCCAGCGTGAAGCTCACGTACAGCGACACCAGCACCGCGAAGCCCACCGTGATCCCGAACTGGAAGAAGAAACGCCCGATGATGCCGCCCATGAAGGCCACCGGCACGAACACGGCAATGATGGTGAAGGTGGTGGCCATCACCGCCAGGCCGATCTCGGCGGTGGCCTCGCGCGCCGCGGTGTAGTGGTCCGCGCCGGCGTGCATGTGGCGCACGATGTTCTCCCGCACCACGATGGCGTCGTCGATCAGCAGGCCGATGGCCAGCGACAGCCCCATCAGCGTCAGCATGTTCAGGGTGAAGCCCAGCGCCCTCATCACGATGAAGGCGGAGATGACCGAGACGGGCAGGGCCGTGCCCGTGATGACCGTGCTGCGCCAACTGTTGAGGAACAGGAAGACGATCAGCACGGTGAGCAGGCCGCCCAGCAGCAGCGTGGTCTTCACGTCCTCGACCGAATCGCGGATGAAGATGGAGCGGTCCACCACCGAGCGCAGGCGGATGTGCGGCGGCAGCTCGCGGTTGAGCTGGTCGATGGTTTTGAGTATCCCGTCGGCCACTTCGACGGTGTTGGCGCCGGACTGCTTGACCACGTCCAGCGCCAGGCCCGGCTTGCCGTCGATCAGCGCGGCGCTGCGGCGCTCCTCGATGCCGTCCACGATGCGGGCCACCTGGGGCAGGTAGATGGGCACCCCGTTGCGGAAGGCCGCGATCAGGTGCTCGAACTCGTCCACCGTGCGGAACTTGCCGGCCACGCGGACCAGGGGCTCCTGCCGGTCCTGCTCGAGCTTGCCGGCGGGCACGTCCTGGTTCTCCCGCTGGAGCGCGCCGGCCACCTGGGCAAAGCTCAGGCCGTAGGCCTTCAGCTTGTTGCGGTCCACCAGGATCTGGATCTCGCGGCGTGCCAGGCCGACCAGGTTCACCTGCCCGACTCCGGGCACGGTCTCCAGTCGCCGCTTGATGGTCTTCTCGGCCAGGGCCGACAGCGTCCGGATGTCCGCGGTGGCGCTCTCGACCGCCACCGCGATCACCGGCATAGCGTTTAGGTCGATACGCTGGAGGACCGGCTCCTTCATGTCCGCGGGGAAGTCAGCGCGGATGGCGTTGATCTTGGCCTGGGCGTCCTGCTGCGCGGTGTGGATGCTGGTGCCCAGGCGGAACTCGGCGGTGATCACCGAGAGGCCCTCGGTGGTGGTCGAGGTGAGGTGACGCACGCCGGACGTGGTGTTGAGCACCTCCTCGATGCGCTTGGTGACCTCGCGCTCGACGGTCTCGGGCGATGCTCCCGGGTAGACCGTCTGCACGGTGAGCACCGGGATCTCGACGTCGGGCATCAAGTCGATGGGCAGCTCGCGATACGAGTACAGCCCCAGCGCCACCAGGGTGACGGCCAGCATGGTGGCCAGCACGGGCTGCTTGATGGAGAGGTCGCTCAGAAACATGGCCGCCTACTCCTGCGCTTGACTGGAGGCCTGCGGCTGCGGCGCAATGCGCACGCCCTCGGCCACTTCGATGCTCTGCTCAGCCACCAGCGCGTCTCCGGGCCGGAGGCCCTCGACGATCTCGAGCCGTCCGTCCAGCTCGCGGCCGATGCGCACCGGGCGTCGCACGGCGTGCCCGTTCTCAACCACAAAGAGGTGGGCCGACTTGGCGGAGCGGTCGTCACGGTAGACCGCGGCGGTCGGCACGATGATGGCCTGGGCGGTGACGCCGGTCTGGATGCGGCCCTCGGTGAACATACCCGCCTTGAGTTTCCCGCCGGCATTGTCCACCGCGATGCGCACTTTGGCCGAGCGCGTCTCGGCCTCGACCGCCGGGTTGATCTCAATCACCCGGCCCTCGAAGGCGACTCCGGGGTAAGCGTTCACCCGGAAGGTGGCGCGCTGGCCGGCGCGGATGGGCGCCAGCTCCGCCGTGGCCACGGGGCTCTCCAGCTCCAAGCGCCGGTTGTCCACCGCGATGAAGACCAGCGTGGCCGGCTCGACGTAGGCGCCGGGGTTGACGAGCTTGCGCTCGATCTGGCCCGCCACGGGCGCGTGGATCACCGTGTCGCGAAGCTGCTTGCGTGCCACCTCCAGCGCCACGCGCGCCTGGTCCAGTTGCGCACGGGCGAGCCCGACCTGCGCGCGGGCGTCCTGCTCGGCCACATCGGCGGCCTGGAGGTCCTTGTCGGTGATGCCGCCCGACTTCAAGAGGCTCCGCGCGCGTTCCAGCTCCGAGCGGCTGTGGCCTTCGAGCACCTCCGCGCGCACCAGTCCGGCCTCGACCACCTTGACCGCCGAGTCGGCCTGCCGCACCGCCAGCCGGTGGTTCTCGTCGTCCACCCAGATGAGGGCTTCCCCAGCCGCGACTGTGTCGCCCTCCTGCTTTTCGAAGCGGAGCACCCGGCCTGTAGTCTGCGCTTTCACCTCCACGCGGGTGCTCGACACCAGCGTTCCGGTGACGGCCACGCTGGCGGCCAGAGACTGGGGTTCCACCCGCAGTACGGCCACGCGCACGGCCGGCGCCTCAGTGGCCGCCGCCGGACGCGCCCGCTTCTCGCGGCAGCCGGTCAGCAAGGCCGCGGTCAGCATCAGCAACAAGTAAGGATGAATCCGCATAGGATCACTCCCAGGGCGTTCGCCCCACGGACCAGCGCAGGTTGGCGCGGGCTACGCCGTAGTCGTGCAGGCCGCGCAGCAGGTTGGTGCGGGCCACGGTCAGCGCGGTCTGCGCGTCCATTACGTCCAAAGTGGTGGCGGCCCCGTGCCGGTAGTTCTCCTGGGTCATCGCCAGAACCTTCTCGGCCTGGCTCAGGTTGGCCCGCGCCGCGACGATGGTCTCGCGCGCCGCGGCCAGCTCATCGAGCCCTTGCTCGAGACTGAGCCGGATCTGCTGCTCGCTCTTCTCTCGTTCCAGCCGGGCCGCGCGCTGGCTGGCCGTAGCCTGCCACACCAGGCCGCTGCGGCGAAAACCGTCGAACACCGGCAGCGACAGGTTCACACCCATGGTCCAGCGCGCGAAGCGCGAATCCACCAGGTTCTCCGGCAGGCGCGACATCATGCCGTAGTCTGCGGTGAAATCCACGCGCATGCGGCTCTCCGCCTTGGCCAAATCCAGTTGCGCGGCGGCGCTGCGCTCGGCGATGCGCAACCGCAACAGCTCGGGGCGGCGGCGGGCCGCCTCCTGCGCCAGGGCCTCGAGGTTGGGGTCCTCCCAGGGCTTCTCCGGGAAGTCGCCGGCGATGCGCGTGGGGTGGTCAGCCGGACGGACCAGGTAGTAGTTGAGCAGCGCCCGCGTCTGGCGCACGGCGTTCTGCGCGCGCAGCAGGTCGGGGGCGCCGTTGGCCACCGCCACCTCCGAGCGCAGCACGTCCACTTCGGTGGCCACGCCGTTGCGGAAGCGGTCCCGGGCCATCTCGGCGTGCTTCTGCTTCTGCCGCTGCGTTTCCGCCACCGTCTCCTGGTAGCGCTCCGCCCACAGCAGGCCATAGAAGGCCTTCACCACCTCGAGCGCCAGGTCCTGCTGGGCGCGGTCGATCTCGGCCAGCGACCCTTCCGCCTCGACCGAAGCCAGCCGCAGCGCGGTTCCCACCTTGCCCTGGGTGAACAGCGGCTGCTTGACGTTGATGCCATAGTTGAACAGGTTCACCGGAGTGGGCACCAGCGCTTCGCGCAGCTCCGCGGGGAACTTGTCCAAACCCGAGGCGTTCAACAGGCTCGGATCGCGCCAGCGCATGGCGCCGGAAGTGATGGTGATTTCCGGCAGCGCCTGGGCGCGCACCTCGCGGATCTTGCCCTTCAGGACGTCGGCGGAAGCCCGGGCCTTGCCCACATCCGGGTGGCGCTCGAGAGCCAGCTTTACGGCCTCATGGAGCGTCAGGGCCGGCTCCTGGCCCGGCCCAGCCTGCCACGCCGCAGGCGAAACCGCCTGCGCCACGAGTGCCGCCATCATCACACTACACAGGATCAGCATACGAACAACCATACGAACCCCTTAGTACGCAGGTTCCAGCTTCCTTTACCTATCGGTAGAATCGATCCCGCATCCCCGCAACAATAGTCTCACGATCCGCCGCGCCAGCCGCCGGTCCAGCCGGGGCTTGCCCATCAGCAGGTAGCCGATGGTGTAGATCAGATGCACACCCATGGCCACTTCCGCGATTTCGCGGGGGCGGCCCCGCATCTCGCCGCGCCGGATGCCTTCGGCCACGACCGCGGCCGTCAGCCGGATCCACTCCATCCCCAGGTCCACGTAGTCGATGGCGGGCGAGCCCTTCTCGCTGGCCAGGAGCATGCGGAGGAACATGCGCGCCAGGCTGGGATCCTTGCGGGTGTCCTCGAAGTCCGCGGCCAGAACCTCGACCAGCTTCTGGGGCGCGGTTTTCCCGCGCCGGGAGGCCAGCAGAAGCTGCTTGCGCGAGGCGTTGCAAGCATCGAGGATCAGCTCGCGGAACAGCTCTTCCTTGCTGCCGAAGTAGTAGTAGAGGACCGGCTTGGTGATGCCGGCGCGCTGGCAGATCTCGCGGGTGGTGGTGGCGGCGTAGCCCTTCTGGGCGAAGAGCTCGGCGGCTCCGGCGCGAATGGCGTCGCGGGCAGGCGGGCGGTTTTTCATACCTACCGATAAGTATACAAAACCGTGCGGGGCCGGGTCAAACGGGGCCGGCTCGAAAGCCGGCCGCAGGCAAGAATGCCCGCCCCACGGGCGGGGCGGTGACTCGGGCGAGGTTTCGTGGTAGGTTGTGGGCAAATGCCCGTGCCAATTCCCGGCGGACTAGTCACCCGGACTGCACACGGCCAGACGGTGCTGTTCGTGGGCGCCGTCTTGGCTTTGCGGCGATCCTGACAACGGCCTCGACAAGTTTGTCGAGGCCGTGTTTCCGGCGGGCACGCCCTGCTACACCCAACTGGACGCCGCGGAGCTGGGCATCTGCCAGGAGGGGAACTTCGCCATCGTCAAGCTCCACGGGGGCGTGGACCGCGAGCCCGCGGTCCGAAGAGCGCCACCGGCATGTGCTTCGAGGCGGCTCCTGGGCCAACCTCCAAAGCGGCGCCGCGTGGGCCTACCGCCTCTACGCTCCCTCGCACTACCGTCTCAGCAGCGTGGGTTTTCGTTGCGCCAGGACGGCGTGAGGTAGTATCGGAGTGTGATACTATAGAACCGTGCGGCGCAGGCACCGGCGGACCCTGGAGGGCATCTTCGATAACCCGGTGCGAGCCGATATCGCATGGAAGGACATCGAGGCGCTGCTGCGGGCGTGCGGGGCCGAGCTCAGCGCGGGGCGCGGCTCCCGGGTGAGGATCGCGCTGCACGGCGTGCGCGCCGTGTCTCACCGGCCGCATCCGCGGAGGGAAACCGATCGCGGGGCGGTGATTTCCGTGCGGCGCTTTCTGGTGGAGGTGGGGGTCTGGCCATGATGGAGTACAAGGGCTACCTGGCTACAGTCGAGTTCGACGAGCAGGCGGATCTGTTCCACGGGGAGGTGATCAACATCCGGGACGTGGTCACCTTCCAGGGGCGCAGCGTGCGGGAACTGCGGAGGGCGTTCCGGGAGTCGGTTGAGGATTACCTGGAGTTCTGCGCCGCGCGGGGCGAGCAGCCGGACAAGCCGTTTTCTGGGCGCTTCGTAGTGCGGCTGGGCCCCGACCTGCACCGGCGGGTCTACCTGGCGTCACGCAAAGCCGGCAAGAGCTTGAACGCCTGGGTGGCTGACCGGCTGTCTGAGGGCCTGATGGCGTAGGGCGAGACCGCTTGACCCACGGGGGTATGCTGGCACTATGGAGCCGAGCGAGCTGGGGCGGGTGTTTGTGATGCCGCGGGTGGTGGCGCCGGCGCGGCCGGGACGGCGCAAGCCCAGGCCAGTGGCGGCGGGGAGCGTGCTGGCCGAGGGGCCACGCTGCACCCTGATCGTGGGGGGGCCGGGCTCCGGGAAGAGCACGCTGTTGCAGGCTCTGGCGCTGGCGCAGCCGGACTGGAAGCCGGTGCTCTGCCGCGTCGGGGAACTGGGGGAGCGCCTGGAGGCGCCACCGGACAGCCGGCTGGTGAGGTTTGACGGATTG
>CAZIRH010000265.1:0-6969 GCA_964541065.1 uncultured Solibacteraceae bacterium | reverse complement strand
GGCAACGCGCGCCTCCAACTGGTCGAGGAGCTGGCGCGGCAGGCGGGCACGCGCGTCTCGCAGGCCCGTGCGGCGCTGCTGCCGCAGGTGGAATCCTCGCTGGCCCAGCAGAACCAGACCCGCAACCTGGCCGCCTTCGGCATCAGCTTCGCGCTTCCCGTCCCCGGTTTCACGATTCCGGAGCGGGTGGGCCCGTTCAACACCTTCGACGCGCGCGTCACCGCCGCCCAGAGCGTCTTCGACCTGAGCGCGCTGCGGCGCTTCCAGGCCTCGCGGGCCGGGCGCCGCGCGGCGCAGGCCGAGACCGACAGCGCGCGCGACCAGGTGGCGGCACTGGTGGCGAAGCTGTACTTGGGGGCGCTGGTGGCCGGCGCCCGCCTGGAGGCCGCCCGGGCCAATCTCCAACTGGCCGAGGCGCAGCTCCGGCTGGCGTTGAACCAGAAAGCCGCGGGCACGGGCACAGCCATCGAGGTCACACGCGCCCAGGTGCAGGCCGCCAACCAGCGCCAGCGGGTGCTGGTGGCCGCGAATGACCGCCGCCGCGCCCACCTGGAGCTACTCAAAGCCGCGGGCCTCGACCTGGCCACCGAGCTCGAGCTCACCGACAGCCTGGCCTACGCACCGCTGGATTCAGTGACCCTGGAGCAGGCCCGCGCCGCCGCGCTGGCCTCCCGCGCCGACCTCCAGGCCCAGCACAGCCGCGAAGCCAGCGCCCGCCTGGGCTACACCGCCACCAGGTGGGAGCGCCTGCCGTCGCTCGCCGGCTTCGCCGACTACGGCTCGATCGGCTCCAGCATCAATCATGCCCTGCCCACGCGCACCTACGGGCTTTCCCTGCGCGTGCCGCTGTTCGACGGCGGCCGCCGCGACGCCCGCCGCGCCGAGAGCCTTTCCCTGCTCCGGCAGGAGAGCGTCAAGACGCAGGACCTGCGCCGTCAGGTCGAACTCGACATCCGCCTGGCGCTGGACGCCCTCCGCTCCGCCGAAGAGCAGGTGGGCGTAGCGGAAGAGGGCCTCAAGCTTGCCGGAGACGAAGTGGCCCAGGCCGAGCGCCGCTATCGGGCCGGCGTGACCAGCAGCCTCGAAGTCACCGACGCCCACACCCGCCTCGAACGCGCGCGCGAAAACCGCATCGCCGCGCTGTTTGGCTACCACGCCGCGCGCATCGATCTCGGCCAGGCCATGGGCGCCGTGCGCCGGATGATTCAGTGAGGAGTACGCCGTGAAGAAAGCACTGCCGATCGTGATCCTAGCCGGCGCCGCCGTCATCGTCGGGGTGTACTGGTTGCGCTCCTACCGTGACAACCAAGCCGCCGCCATCAAGCTGTCGGGCAACATCGAGCTGACCGAGGTAAACATCTCCTTTAAGATTCCCGGCAAACTCATTGAGCGCACAGTGGATGAGGGGCAGCCGGTCCGCCGAGGCACGGTCGTGGCGCGCCTGGACCGCGAGCAACTGCTGCGCCAGCGCGACCGCATCCGCGCGGTCATCGCGGCCGCCGACTCGCGTTTGGCCCAGCTTCACACCGCCATCGAATACCAGACCGAGAACGTCGCCAGCCTCATCGAGCAGCGCCAGGCCGAGGTGCGCCAGACCGAGGCCAACCTCGCCCAACTGCTGGCCGGCTCCCGCACCCAGGACATCGAGCAGGCGCGCGCCGCCGTGGCCGCCGTCGAGACCGTTTTCGACAAGGCCCGCCGCGATTGGGAACGCGCCCAAACGCTCTTCAAGAAGGAAGACATCTCGGCCGCCGACTTCGACCGCTTCAAGAGCGCCCACGAGGGCGCCGAGGCCACCCTGCGGCAAAACCGCGAGCGGCTGGCGCTGGTCGTCGAAGGTCCCCGCAAGGAAGACATCGAGGCCGCCCGGGCCGTGGTAGCACGCGCCCGCGCCGGCCTGCGCGCCGCCGAAGCCGCCCGCCTGGACCTCAAGCGCATGCAGCAGGAGACCGCCACGCGCCGCGCCGAGATCGAGCAGGCGCGCGCCGAGCTCGCCATCCTCGAGACCCAGTTGAACGACGCGGTGGCCATCTCGCCCATCGACGGCATCGCGCTCACCAAAGCCGCCGAGGTGGGCGAAGTACTGGCGGCCGGCGCCACCGTGCTCACCGTGGGGGACCTGGATCACCCCTGGGTGCGTGCCTACCTGAGCGAGCGCGACCTGGGCCGGGTCCGTCTGGGCGACCAGGTCAAAGTCACCACGGACTCCTTCCCCAACAAGATCTACTCGGGGCGCATCGCTTTTATCGCCTCCGAGGCCGAATTCACTCCCAAGCAGATCCAGACCAGCGAGGAGCGCGTCAAGCTGGTCTACCGCATCAAGATCGCGGTCGAGAACCCCAACCACGAACTCAAGTCCAACATGCCGGCCGACGCCGAGATCCTCATCCAGCAAGGCAGGCCATGATCCGCACCGCCAACCTGACCCGCCGCTTCGGCGCCCTGACCGCCGTGGACCGCCTCACCCTCGAGGTGGCCCGCGGCGAGATCTTCGGGCTGGTGGGGCCGGACGGCGCGGGCAAGACCACCACCCTGCGCCTGCTGTGCGGCCTGATGGAGCCCACCGAGGGGCAGGTCTGGGTGGCCGGACACGACGTGGCGCGCCGGCCCGGGGCGGTCAAAGACAGCATCGGCTACATGGCCCAGAGCTTTGGCCTGTACGTGGACCTGACCGTCGATGAGAACATGGCCTTCTACGCCGACCTCTACGGCCTGCCGCGCGGCGAGCGCGAGGCGCTGGCCGGCCGCCTGCTTCGCATGACGCGCCTCGAACCGTTCCGCAGGCGCCTGGCCGGACAGCTTTCCGGCGGCATGAAGCAGAAGCTGGCGCTCATGTGCGCGCTGCTGCACCGCCCGCAGGTGCTGTTCCTGGACGAGCCCACCAACGGCGTCGATCCCGTCTCGCGCCGCGACTTCTGGGCCATCCTCCATCAATTGGTCCAGGACGGCATGACGGTGTTCATCACCACGGCCTACCTGGACGAGGCCGAGCGCACCAACCGCGTCGGCCTCATGTACCGCGGGCGCCTGATCGCCTGCGACACGCCCGCGGCGCTCCGTCGCCTCCTCCCCGCCGAACCCTCCTTCGAGGATGTTTTCATCGCCCTGATCCGGAAGGCGCAACATGGCGACCACTGAAACCGCACCTTGGGCGGTCGAGATCGAGGACTTGGTGAAGACCTTCGACGGCTTCACCGCCGTCGATCACGTCTCGCTGAAGGTCGCCCGGGGCGAGATCTTCGGCTTCCTGGGACCCAACGGCGCAGGCAAGTCCACCATCATCCGCATCCTGTGCGGCCTGCTGCGCCCCTCGGGCGGGCGGGCCCGCGTGAGCGGCTTCGACGTCTCTTCCCAACCCGAGCTGGTACGCCAGAACATCGGCTACATGTCGCAGAAGTTCTCCCTCTACGATGACCTTACCGTCGAGGAGAACATCGAGTTCTTCGGGGGCGTCTACGGTGTGCCGGACGAGCGGCTCCGCGAGCGCCGCGAATACGTGCTCGAAATGGCGGGCCTCACCGAGCAGCGCAGCACCATGACGCGCCTGCTGGCCGGGGGCTGGAAACAGCGCCTGGCGCTCGGCTGCGCCATCCTCCATGAGCCGCCCATCCTCTTCCTGGACGAGCCCACCTCGGGCGTCGATGCCATCGCCCGCCGCGAGTTCTGGGACCTCATCTACCGCCTCTCGTCGGCCGGCCACACCGTGTTCGTCACCACCCACTACATGGACGAGGCCGAGTACTGCCATCGCCTGGCGCTGATGTACCGCGGCCGGATCATCGCCCTGGGCGCTCCGGAGGCGCTCAAGAGCCTCAGCATCTCAGCCGGACAGAGCACCCGGCCCTCTCTGGAGGAGGTCTTCGTCGCCCTCGTCGAGCGGGAGGAGCGCTCCACTCCATGAGTCCCCGGCGCACCCTGGCCGTGGCCCGCAAAGAGGCGCTGCACATAGTGCGCGATGCGCGCAGTTTGGGCGCGGCCCTGGCGGTGCCCGCAGTCATGCTGCTGCTGTTCGGCTACGGCCTCACCCTCGACGTGGACCGCGTGCCCACCCTGGTCTACGACCTCGACCAGAGCCCCGAGAGCCGCGAACTCGTCGCCCTCTTCCAGGGCTCGCGCTTCTTCCAGGTCCTGGGCGAGGTCCACGACTACGCCGCCATCCGCCGCGAGATCGACCGGGACCGCGCCCTGGTGGCCCTGGTCGTCCCGCGGGATTACTCCCGCCACCTGCGCCAGGATCGCCCGGCCGAAGTGCAGGTGCTGCTCGATGGCAGCGACTCGAATACCGCCTCCATCGCCCTGGGCTACGCCGAGGCCGTGCTGCGCTCGCACTCCGGCACGCTGCGCGCTCGCGCCATCGACCGCCGCGGCGGCGGCGAACTCAAGATCCCTTTCGAGCCCCGCTTGCGGGTCTGGTACAACAGCGAGCTCAAGTCCCGCAACTACATTGTGCCCGGCCTGATCGCGGTGATCCTCCAGATCATCGCCGCCCTGCTCACCTCGCTCACCATCGCTCGCGAGTGGGAGAGCGGCACCATGGAGCAACTCCTCTCCACTCCGCTCCGGCCCGCCGAGTTGGTGCTGGGCAAGCTGCTGGCCTTCTTCGGCCTGGGCCTGGCCGACACGCTGATCGCCATCCTGCTCGGAGTGTTCGTCTTTCGTGTGCCGCTGCGGGGAGATCCCGCGCTGCTGCTCCTCACCAGTTGCGTCTTCATGTTTGGCGCCCTGTGCTGGGGCATCCTCATTTCCGCGTTGGCCCGCGCGCAACTGCTGGCCTTCCAAATGGGGATGCTGACCTCGTTTCTGCCTGCGCTCCTGCTTTCCGGGTTCATCTTCGCCATCGAGAACATGCCGCACGTGATCCAGGCCATTACCTACATCGTCCCGGCGCGGTATTTCGTGACCACGCTGAAGGGCATCTTCCTCAAAGGCGTGGGCCTGGAAGTCCTGTGGGCCGAGCTGGTCTTTCTGGCGGTCTTTGCGGCGCTGGTGTTCGTCATCGCGACGCGCAAAGTCGGGAGGAAGCTGGCATGAAGTGGCGCCGCATCTTCGAGATCGTTCGCAAGGAGTTCCGCCAGGTGCTGCGCGAGCCGCGTATGCGCGTGGTCCTGATCTTCCCGCCCCTGGTGCAACTGATCATTTTCGGCTTCGCCGTGAACCTCGACGTCCAGGACAGCCGGCTGGCCTGGATGGACCTCGACCGCACCCCGGCCAGCCGCGAGCTGCGCGCGGCTTTCGAAGGCTCGCGCCGCTTCCGGCTGGTGGCCGAGGCGGAGAGCGAGGATCAGGTGCGCCGGCTTCTGGACCGGGGCGAGGTGCAAGCCGTGGTGCGCGTGCCCGCGGGATTCGCCCGCGACCTCCTGCGGGGCAACACGACCGCCGTCCAGATCCTCGTGGACGGCACCAACTCCAACACCGCTTCCATCGTCGCCGGCTACGCCACCCAGATCGTCAGCGGCCACGCCGGGCGCCTGCTCCTGGAGCAGCAGAGAACCCGGCTGGTGGCCCAGACCATGCTCCTGGGCGCGCCGGTCAGGCTGGCCATGCCGGGGGTCGAGCCCCGTAGCCGCGTCTGGTTCAACCCCGAGCTCCGCAGCCGCAACTACTTTGTACCCGGCGTCGTGGTCAACATCATTACCCTGGTCACGCTGATGCTGACGGCCTTGGCCATCGTCCGGGAAAAAGAGATCGGCACCATGGAGCAGTTGATGGTGACGCCCATCCGGCCGCTGGAGCTGATGCTGGGCAAGACCCTACCCTTCGCCCTGGCCGGCCTGCTGGACGTGGTGCTGGTCACCGGCGCGGCGCTCCTGGTCTTCCACATCCCCTTCCGCGGCAGCGTGCTGCTCCTGCTGGCCTGCTCCTCGATCTATCTGCTGACCACCGTGGGCGCCGGTCTGTTCCTTTCGACCATCTCCCATACCCAGCAGCAGGCGGTTCTGGCCTCGTTTTTCTTCTTCATGCCGGCCTTCATGCTGAGCGGCTTCGCTTTCCCCATTCGCAACATGCCGCTGCCCGTGCAGTACCTGAGCTACCTGGACCCGGTGCGCTACTTCATCGAGATTGTGCGCGGCATTTTCCTGAAAGGCGTCGGCGCGGAGGTGTTGTGGCCGCAAATGCTCACGCTGTTCGGCTACGGCGCGGCGGTGCTCACGTTGAGCGCCCTGCGCTTCCGCAAGCGGCTGGATTGAGAACTACAACTGGGGACACAACTGGGGACAGTAACAATTTACACAGTTTCGCCCGTTGCCGCGGCCGGCACGCCGCGCTCTTTCGGCGGCCGTCCCGGTGGCCGGCGGGTCAGATCTCGATTCAACGCCATCCCCAGACTCCGTACGAAGCCCTCGGTTCCTAGTGGCAAGCCCAGGCCCGTCGCTTCCCGAATGCGCTCCCGCAAAGCCTCCTCGTTGACGCCGGTCGCCAGTACCTCGCGCCAGCGCTCCGGTGTGTACAACCGCCCCCATTCCGCCATGTCCAGTCGGCCTGTCGCGTCCTCGCCCCCGCAGTGCGCCCTCGCGCTCGACCACGACCACTCTTCCGCCTCTCTCACCAGACCCGCACGCACCGGATTCCGCTCCAGGTACGCCAACACCCACCACGCCTCCCCTTCCTCCACCGGACACGAGTAGTACCGCCCCTGCCAGAAGTGCCCGCAACCCCGCCGCAACAAGTTCGCGTAGCGCGCGTAGTCGCTGTGGGCCCGCCCAAAAACCCTCGCCAAGCTCTCCTCTTGCTCCGGAACGACCAGGAAATGCACGTGGTTGGCCATCAGACAGTATCCCCACACCCGCAAGCGGTACCGTTCGGCATGGCCGAAGAAGGCGTCAAGATACACTTCGCGGTCTCGCGGGGCGAAGAAGACTTCCTGGCGATTATTCCCACGCTGCGTGACGTGCTGGGGAATACCGGCGGCTACCTGGAGTGCACCCCAAAAGTGAGACACCAAGTTAAGGGGCCAAGTACATTGAATGG
>CAZIRH010000264.1:0-6969 GCA_964541065.1 uncultured Solibacteraceae bacterium | reverse complement strand
TTCGAAGGCGTCAACGACACCTTCGGCTTCGGCGGCGGCCAGGGCAATACGCACGCCGTCGTGCTCAAGAGCGACCCCACGAATCTGTTGGCCACCAAGACCTACACGGCGGCGCAACTGCGCAGTTGCCTGGCCACGGGCGACTGTTACCAGGTCCCTTATGACTACATGCGCGGCCAGGCGACCTTCCAGCTCGACACGCGCATCAGCAAGACGGTGAAGCTCGGTGAGAAGGCGAAGGTTGAGCTGATCTTCCAGGCCTTCGACCTGACCAACCGCGCCAACTTCGGCGCCAACTACCGAACCAGCATTCGGGCCGCCGACTTCGGCAAGCCGATCGGCTTCATCACGCCGAGCGGGGTGATCGTGCCGCGCTCGTTCTCCGGCGAGTTCGGCGCCCGCTTCAGCTTCTAGCCACAAGTCACGAGGGGCCGGCGGATTCGCCGGCCCTTCGTGTGTTCGGGGCGGGTTGCGCACGCATCCGTCTGCCCGTAGAGGCGTACGGATCCTCATACGGCCAGAGGCCGCGGGGGGACGCGGCCTGCCGCATGGCTCCTCGATTCATGCCTAAGCCGCCTGAATACAACAGCTTGGCGGCCCTCTCCTGAGCGTAGCCCAATTTTACGTCCCTCTGGTTGACTGGCCAAAAACGTGCTAGAATAGACAACCATTAGGACTCCTGTGGTTAGGAGGACAGAGTTGCATACCCGCGGGATCGGCACGCGTCTAGTGTCGGCCAGCGGACCACGTGATCGGGCAAAGGCTCAGTTCTGGAAAGAAAAGCCGGCGCGCCAGCGTGGTCTGTTCATCGCATTCTTGATTTCGTTTGCGATGCTCGGCGTCGCGGTGGCGGCGCATCGGAACGAAGCTCAACGTGGGCCAGGCGCAGGAAGCCAACCTCGTCCTGAGCCCCGATTTCCAGATGACATCGGATTCGAACACCTCGAATCCGTTTTTTGCTAGGAGGCAAGTATGTATCGTCCCCACTCAGGAAAGTGGGTACTGCTGCCGGTGGTACTGATCGCGCTCTTGGCCTTGCCGTGTGCGTTCGCACAGGAAACGACGGCAGGGTTTCAGGGGACCATCAAAGATCCTTCCGGCGCTGTGATAACCGGCGCGGCCATCGAGGTCTCCGGCCCTGCGCTGCTCGGAGCCAGGCGACTGCAAACCGATGCTGCGGGCAACTACCGTTTCGGTGCCCTTCCCCCGGGCGAGTACACCATGACGGTGACTGCGACCGGATTCCGCACCTACAAGCAGACCGGCATTCAGTTGATAGTCGGCCGCTTTCCCAATATCGACGTGCTGCTCCAAGTGGGCACGCTCGCCGAGACGGTTGAAGTCTCCGCGGCGGCGCCCATCGTGGACACCACCCAGAGCAAGGTGTCGGTAACCGTGCAGCGCCAGGTCATGGATAACATTCCTACAGGGCGCTCCTTCCAGTCGCTGATCCCCTTCGCCCCCGGCGCGCGCATGGAACCGCTCCAGAACAGCGGCGACCGCAACAACGGCTTCCAGATTGATGGGGCCAGCGACTCGGAGAACGTGTTCCTGATCGATGGCGTGAACACTACGAACGTCCAGAACGGGGGTACCGGCAAGGACTTCCAGATGGACTTCATTGAAGAGGTCCAGATCAAGTCGAGCAGCTTCGAGGCCGAGCACGGTGGCGCCCTGGGCGGCGTGATCAACGCCGTTCCCAAGCGTGGCTCGAATGAATGGCATGGCTCGCTCTTGACGTACTTGCGCTCGAACTCGCTGAACGCCAACGATGGGGACCGCGGTCTGCGGCTAAACCCGACCCTGGCGGCTCTTAACACGGCCCGGCGTCTCGACGGCACTCCCGAGTACTACATGGCGCAGAAAGACCAGCGGAACATCGTCGAGCCTGGCTACGAGGTTCGCGGCCCGCTGTTTAGGGACAAGTTGTGGATGTTCAGCAGCTATATCCCAAGCGTAAACACGACTCGGCGCACGACCACGTTTACCGGTGCCAACCCGGGACCCCGGGCTTTGACCGTAACCCGTACCGACCACAACGCCTACAATCGGTTGGATTACGGCATGTTCAGCCACTTACGCGTGTTTGGCGCCTGGAACTACGCCTATTGGCGGACGACAGGAACGCTCGGGGGCCAGGACAGCGCTGCCGGGCAACTGAATACCGGCGCCTCGACCGATCCCAATACCCTGCGCGCGGATGCCGGCTCGGTCAATCCGGTTTCCGTTTACACCTTCGGCGGCGACTGGACGCCAACCTCCCAGTTGGTGGTCAGCGCCCGTTACGGCTATTTCTTCAACAACACCGCACAGCGTGGAACCCCGGTCGGCACTCGCTACGTCTACCAGGCGACCGTCAACGCAGCCAGCAGGGATCTGGCGGACCAGGCGTTCCCCAGCTCGTCATTTAACACGGCAGGCTTTGCCAACATCCCGAGCAATTTGGCCACGGTGTACGACGCCTACAAACGCCACGGCCTTAACGTGGATGCCTCGTACTTCACCCACTTTCTCAGCGGCACCCACACCTTCAAGACGGGGTACTTCTGGCAGCGGCAATCGAACGACGTTCTGAGGAACTATCAGGGGGGCGCGGTGAACCTCTTCTGGGGGCAAAGCTATGAGCCGGTCACTAGCACCACGGCCTGCGACCAGGTCAAGGCGGCGAATCTGTCGGCTTACGGTAAGTCGATATGCCAGGGCCGGTACGGCTACTTCGTCGTGGGCACCGGTGTCACCAACACCGGTTCGGACCAGCAGTTTGCCAACGCGCTGTACATCCAGGACAGTTGGACCGTGGGCCACGGTCTGACCCTCAACTTGGGTGTCCGCTTCGACCACGAGCGTCAGCCTCCCTACGATCCGAAGCGCTTCCCCACGGTGGAGTTCGGGTGGCGCGACAAAACTGCTCCGCGCCTCGGCGGCGCCTACGACTTGCTGCAAAACGGCAAGGTCAAGATCTATGCCAGCTATGGCCAGTTCTACGACATCATGAAGATGGGCCTGGCGCGCGGCTCGTTCGGCAGCGACTACTGGCATAACTGCTACTACGCCATGGATGAGACGAACTTTGCTGGGATCACCCCGACCCTTTCACTGGGCGGCGGTTGTCCGGCTACCGGTTCGGCGCCCGGAGTGAACGTGGGCCGCTTCATCGAAAACGTGGATTTCCGCGCCACCAAGGCGGATCCCCGTGACCCGGCGATCTCTCCTGACATGAAGCCCATGAAGCAGCATGAGTATGTGGCCGGGGTCGATTGGGCGATCACCCCAAACTGGGGCCTGGAGACCCGCTACTCGCGCAAGCGCCTGGATAACACCATCGAGGACATGGCGATCACGGACAACCTGGGTTTCTACATCGGCAACCCGGGCACGACCTTCGCCGACTTGCTGCATCGTCCGCTGGTCATCCCCGACGACAAGGGCGTCAACTACCTGACCACGGTGCCGTTCTGTGCGGAGTGCCCGCCCACGGTTCCGGCCATCCGCCGCTACGATGCGGTGGAGTTCCGCCTGGCCAAGCGAGCGGGGGGCAAATGGTTCGGGGCGGTCTCCTACACTTACAGCCGGCTGAGGGGCAACTACGCCGGCTTGACCAACACCGATCCCACGGATGGGGCCGGCGGTCGTCATTCGCCCAACAATCACCGCGCGTTCGACATACCGACCATGACCTACCTTCCCAGCGGTAAGATCGACGAGGGACCGCTGTCTACCGACCGTCCGCACACCGCTAAGGCCTATGGCTTTTATCGCCACAGGTGGCTGGGGATGGAGACCTTCTTGGGCGTCACCCAGGCCGCTTACCAGGGTACATCGATCAGTAGCTGCTTGCCCGTGGTGGGCACCTCGTCGGCCTGTCAGTGGGCGGAGGGGCGCGGCAATTTCGTGGCGTTCACCCGTGCTGCCAATGGCGACTTCCAGAAGGGTGACGTGCTGAACGACGCACGCAGCGACAACTTCTTGCAGACCGATCTCTCGGTGCGCCATGAGGTCCCGATGAAGGGGCACGAGGGCATGCGGCTGGCTTTCGAAGTCAATGTCACCAACCTGTTCAATCAGCGCGCCGGGGTGTCGTACTACGAATTCGCCATGCCCACCAACCTGATCAATCCCTCGCGGGCGAAGCGCTTCCCCGGCGACCTGGGGGTGGACTGGGCCAAGGTGATGCAGGGCTACAACTACGTGGATGCGCTGAACGGCACGGGATCATTTGCGGGCGTGCAAGCCCCGCTGACTGTGGCCAGCCGCTACGGGTTGCCGCAGGTGTTCCAGACGGCCCGCAACCTGCGTCTGGCGATCCGCTTCAGCTTCTGACATCTTTTGCTGGACTACCAGGGCGCTCCTGCGGGAGCGCCCTTTTTCTGTCTCGGCCCCACCGTATAATCTGAGAAGGTTGAGCTTCTCATGAAACGGCGTCTGCTCTACGGAGCGGGGATCGTCCTGCTGGTAGTCTCCGCCACGCTGGTCATCTGGCAGGGCTCGTTCAGCTTCGGCGATTTCGGTCCCACCAGCCCCGAGCAGACGTTGCTTTACTGGGCCGTCTCGACGCTGGTTTTCCTGCTGACGCTCACGCTGGGGTTCATCCTGTTTCGCACCGGGCTGAAGCTGTACATCGAGCGGCGCAGCGGCAGCGAGGGTTCGCGGCTCCGCACCAAGCTGGTCATCGGCGCCCTGGCGCTGACTTTTCTGCCGGTGTTCTTTCTGGTGCTGTGGAGCGTCTCGGTGCTGAACCGCAACCTGGACAAGTGGTTCAGCCGGCCGGCGGAGGGCGTGCGCCTGAACCTGGTCGAGATTGCGCAACTGCTCGACCGGGAGGCCCGCGGCGCCTCCGGCGAGGCCCAGCGCCTGGACCTGAAGCAGAGAGAAGCGGAGATCCAGAAGCACATCCGCGACTACGAGCAACTGGCCAACAAGCGCAAAAGCGTCCGCCAGTTCTACCTGTTGCTGCTGCTGCTGATCACGCTGTTCATCCTGTTTCTGGCCACCTGGCTGGCGCTGTTTTTGGCCAAGCAGATCTCGAACCCCATCGCCGCGCTGCTGGAGGCGGCCGGCGAGGTGCGCAAAGGCAACCTGGGGTACCGCGTGCAGGCGCGCGCCACCGACGAGCTGGCCAGCCTGGTGCGCGCCTTCAACGAGATGACCCGTGAGCTGGAGGCCAACAGCCAGGAGCTGGAACGCCGCCGGCGTTTCACCGAGGCCATCCTGGAGAGCATTCCCACGGGCGTCATCTCGCTCGGTTCCGACGGGCGCATTCACCGCGTCAACCACGCGTTGAGCCAGATCTTCCCGCCCGAGAAGGTGGCTGGCGCCACGCGCCTGGAAGACCTGTTTCCGCGCGAGGACACCGCGGTCATCAAGTACATGATGAAGCGGGCGCGGCGGGCCGGGGCGGCGGTGCGGCAGCTCGAACTGAAGACTCCCCGGGGCACGCTGCACCTGGCGGCCACGGTCTCGGCGCTGGAGGACAAGCTCACCTCCGGCTTCGTGCTGGTGCTGGAGGACACCAGCGACCTGCTGCGCGCGCAGAAGGCCGCCGCCTGGCACGAGGTGGCCCGCCGCATCGCCCACGAGATCAAGAACCCGCTCACCCCCATCGCCCTGTGCGGGGAACGCATCGGGCGGCAACTGGAACGGGTCCCGCTGTCCCCGGAGGTCCAGCGCATCCTGAGCGAGTGCACCGCCACCATCGCCAGCGAGGTCGAATCGGTCCGTACACTGGTCAACGAGTTCTCGCAGTTGGCGGGCTTCCCCACGGCGCAGCCGGCGCCCGCGGACTTGAACGAAGTGGTCGAGAATGCGCTGGCCGTCTTCGCGGGGCGCTGGGACGGCATCCAGCTCGACAAGCACCTGGCGCCGGAGCTGCCTGCGGTCAACATCGACCGCGAGCAGTTCAAGCGCGTGATCATAAACCTGGTGGACAACGCCGCCGACGCCATGCAGGACGCGGCCATCAGGCGGCTGCACGTGGCCACCCAGATGGGTCCCGCGGAGACCATCGAGCTGGTTGTGGCCGACACCGGCTGCGGCATCTCGGCGGAGGACCGGGACCGGCTCTTCCTGCCCTACTTCTCGACCAAGGGGCGCGGGACCGGGCTGGGGCTGGCCATCGTGCACCACATCCTCTCCGAGCACAACGCCTCCATCCGCGTGGAGGACAACGCGCCGTGCGGTGCCCGCTTCATCGTGGAGGTGCCGGCCCTGGTGGCGGCCGAGGCGGAGCGGGCATGAACGCCGAGTTCGCGCAAAGACGCCAAGCCCAAAAAAGGAGCCTTTTGCGTGCTTGGCGGCCCTTTGCGCCGAGTTCGCGCAAGGACGCCAAGGTCGCGCAAAGACGCCAAGCAACCATGGTTTTCTTGGCGCGCTTGGCGGCCCTTTGCGTCTTGGCGCGAAACTCTTGCTTGGCGCGAAACTCGGGTGAACCATGAAGCGCAGGCGCATCCTGGTGGTGGACGATGAGCCCGGCATCCGGCAATCGCTGGCCGGCGTGCTCGAGGACGAAGGCTACCAGGTCCTGGCGGTCGAAAGCGGTGAGCTCTGCCTGGAGGAGCTGGCGCGGCAGAATCATGAGTTGGTGCTGCTGGACGTCTGGCTGCCGGGCCTGGACGGCATGGACGCCCTGGCGCGCATCCAGGAAATGCCGCTCCCCGACCGGCCCGTGGTGGTCATGATTTCCGGCCACGGCACCATCGAGACCGCCGTCAAGGCCACCAAGCTGGGCGCCTTTGACTTCCTGGAGAAGCCACTGACCATCCAGAAAGTCTCCGTGGTGGTGAAGAACGCGCTCCGGCACCGCCGGCTGGAGCTCGAAAACCTCCAGTTGCGGCAGGGCCCCGGCAAGTACCGCATCATCGGCGAGTGCGTGCCCATGAAGGCCCTGCGCCAGCAACTCGGGCTGATGGCGGGCACCAACGGCCGCGTGCTGATCTACGGCGAGAGCGGCACCGGCAAGGAGCTGGTGGCCCG
>CAZIRH010000263.1:0-6975 GCA_964541065.1 uncultured Solibacteraceae bacterium | reverse complement strand
ATCCGCCGCCCTGGCCGTACTTGCACACCGCGGCCTGCCCGGAGGTAGTCCAGCCGGGGATGCTGGCCACGCCGCTGCAATCGTTACTGGCGGAACCCTCCTCAGCGCCCGGGTTGCGGATGAGGTTCGTACCCGTAGCGCCGCCGCCGGTGGTCACCCTGACGTTGTCGATGAACGGTCCCCACCAACTGCCCGCGGGGCCGAGGCTGGAGAACTCGAGGGTAGTGGTGGCGGCGTTGGCGGTGAAAGACCAGGTCTTGGTGGTCCAACCCATGCTGCTGAAGGTCCGGCCCGTGGTGTCGAAACTGAAGTCCTGGGACTGGCCAGCGGCCAGCACACGCACCTGCTTGACCTTGGCGCCGCCATCCACGTTGCCGGCCAGGTCAAAGGTGACGGTGTAAGCCGTGCCGGGCGTGGTCTGGATGGTCTGCGAGATGCCACCGGCCGTGTTGCCGTCCAGGTCGATACAGGCCTTGCCTTCGGAGCATGTGGCAAGACCGTTGACGTAGTCTACGGCCCCCTTGGTGACGTTCCAGCCGGTAATGTGTGTGCTGCCGACCGGGATATCCCAGAGGTTGCCGGTGCCGGGCAGCTCGAAGCCGCCGTTGAGGAGGCTGGGGTTGGCGGCGCCCGCGGCGGTGATGGTGAAGGTCAGCGTGAAGAAGAGGGCGCCGTTCAACTTGACCTTGACGGTCCAGAGGCCGGGCATGGTGGCGGGCACCTGGCCGGCGATCTTGAAGGCAGCGTCGGTGTAGCACCAGTTGCCAGCGGAGGAGGCGGGGTCCCAGGCGCCGCTGGGCGGAGAGTAGAAGCCGCCGCTGGGGTTGTAGTACTCGCTGGCGAAGACATCGCCGGCGCTGACGCCGGTGACGTAGAACCACAAGTACACCTCGGTCTCGGTGGCCGAGAAGGTGGTGTAGGCGGGAGGGGGACTGGCGGACAGCACGTCACAAGAGGAGGTGGGCTTGGGCTTGGTCATCAGGTACGTCTGGAGCTGGGCCGCCCCCTGGAGGGAGGCCGCGGCCAGAAGTGCAAACAGAAAGCCGGAAGCTCTGAAGATCATAGGATTCCCCGCTCTGAAACTCTGAACCAACCGTCGATTGTAGGCCCATCCGCCATGGACCTGCAAGTGGGAATCGCCCGAAGGGGGCGCGGGCTTTATGGGCGGTGCTCCGCGTAGGCGGAACCGCTTACGCCACAGGGTCAATCGAGCGCCGCGATGGCTTCGATTTCGATGCGGACGTCCCGCGGCAGGCGCGCCACTTCGACCGTGGCCCGCGCCGGGGGCGCCTCGGGGAAGTAGCGGGCGTAGACCTCGTTCATCCGCTGGAACTCGCCCACATCCTTCAGGTACACGGTGGTCTTGAGCACCTGCCCGAGGGACGAGCCGGCGGCCTCGAGAACGGCCTTCAAGTTCTCCAGCACCCGCTCGGTCTGGGCGGCGATATCGCCCTCGACGGTGCGGCCGGTGGCCGGATCCAGGGGGATCTGACCACTCAGGAAGAGCAGTCCTTGCCAGGCGACGGCCTGCGAGTAAGGTCCGATGGCCTTGGGGGCGAGTTCGGTAGCGATGATCTGGCGCATGTGGCGATCCTCTTCTCAGTGCTAGTGTATACTTCCAGACGCGATCGATGCGGCACGAGGAACACGAGGACGCTGCCGACGGCGCCGCGCGGCGGAAGGGTCGCAGCCACGCCGAGAGGCGGCAGGGCGCGCGGGGGATCGAGCGCCGCGTGGGGTGGTTGTGGCAGCCGCTGGTGTGGTGGGCCGGAGCCCCGGCGAAGTCCACGAGTCTCGGCCCAACCCAGTTCCGGCGTGTCGAGCAGGTGCTTCAGGAGCGGCTGGCGAAGCTTCCGGCGGGGCTGTACGCGGTGAAGCTGCGCTACGGGGGCGGCGAGGGGGGCATCAACCCGTCGGCGGCGGAGGTGGTTGGTGTCAGCGAGCGGCTGGTGGCGGAGACGCTGGAGGCGCTGGCGGCCGCACGACGCTATCCGCGGGAACTGCCGCGCAGGGTGGGAGACCTGGAGAAGTGGTGCGGGAAGGCGGAGGCGCGGTTGCGGGGTGCAGCCAGCGCTCTGCGGGGTGAGACGGCACCGGAGAAGGGGGTGCGCAGGGTGGGGGAGTACCGGCCGGAACTGCCGGGGCTGGCAAGTCGAGGGCGGATGCGGCACCTGCTGGACTCGCCAGCGACCACGATGGCGGTGAGCGAGTACCTGTGGGCCGGCGGGGAAGGTCGGCTGGGCGAGTTTCTGGGGGCGCTTCCGATGCTGGTGAGACATCCGGCCTGGGATGAGCGCCTGGCGGGTCTGGCGGGGCGGATCTGTGCCTTCGGGGATCCGAGTCTCATGGCTGCTCACCTGATCGCCTGGCTGGAAACCTGCCGGACGATGCCTCTACCGCCCGAAGCCGAGAGCCCGGCGAGGTGGCGCCTCCTGGGAGGCCTCGAGGCGCTGGAGAGCTGGCTGGCGGGCAGCGGGTGGATCGCCGCAAACGTGGCGCGGTTGATGGAGATGGCCGGTACGCACGGAGAGCAACTGCTCTCCTTTGTCCTCGGGTGCGGTACTGAAGGACGGACCGAGTTCTGGAACACCGCGGCGCTCCGCCTCCGCGCGGCGGGATGCCTGGGCGGGCTGGAGGCGGAGGGCTGCCGTCGCCTGGTCGAGCACGGGCTGTGGGACGCTGCGAACCAGGTCTTGAAGCGGCACCCCGAAAGGCTGCCGCAACTGGCCGGCCTGGACGAGGGATGGCTGGCCACCCGGCGCTACGACTGCTGGCGGGGGCTGTTTGCCATGGACGACGGGAGGCTGCTCTCCCGGTTGCTGGAGTTCTTCGATGCCGCCGCAGCCAGGGGAGTCCCCCGCGAGGAGATCCTGCTTTTTGCCGAGCACCTGGAGGACCGCTACGTCGGGCGGCGGGAACACGAGGAGTTCCTCGGGCGCCACTTCTGGGCCGTGGAGGCGCTGTGGCAGGGTTTACGGAGTGCGCGGCGCGTCGAGGAAGGCGCGGGGCTTACGACCTTTGAGGGATGTGTAAGCGGGTTCCCCTTCGCCATGTTCCTGGCGGTGCTGATCGCGGCTGAAGAGCAGGGCTGGAGCGAGGTGCCGCGCCTGGCCGAGATCCTGCTCCGCCATCCGCCGGAGCTCGATGAAGACAAAGAGTGCCACTCACTGTGCCTGGAACTGGCCGACGGCGACCTGGCCAGGTTCGAGAAGCTGCTCGCGGCCAAGAAGCCTCGGCCGCTCTGGGATCACGCGGCGGAGGCGCTGGCCGGCTGGCGTTTCCTCGAGCGGTCGGGTGCCGCGCGGCAGTTGCTGTCAAGCTGCGCCGAGCAGGAGGAGGCGCGCCCGCGGGTCCTGCGGCTGCTTGAGCGCGTGGCGCTGGCGCTACAGATCCAGTTGCGAGAGGGGCTGGAAGACCTCCTGCGAGTCTGGGAGCGCCCGGCGCCGGGGCCCGAGCCGGCCCTTCCCGCCGCTTTACCCGGCGACGTCAGGAGCTCACTCTCGGAGCTGGCGGCCTACCCCGGAGCGCTCCCCGAGTCCATCCGCAAGCTCCTGGAGCGGCCAGAGGCCATGCGCCGGGAACTGGCGGCGCTCGAGAAGAAGCGGGCGGAAGGAACTCTGCCCCCTCAGGCCGCCGGGCGGCTACAGAACCTGGAGAAGTACCTGTCGGATCCACAGCGGCTGAGCGAGTGGGTGGGCGAGGAAGTCCGGGCGGCATGCCGCCAGGAGCTGCCCCGCGCCCGGCTCCGCGCGCTGGAACAGGCGCTGGATGAAGCCATCCGCCGCCGATGGCAAGCCGTGCTGGGGCCGGGGCAGATCCCGCCCGGCGACTCCGGATGGGACAACGCCCTGCGCTTGCACTATCACGCCAAGTCGAACCGGCGGGTGCTCAAGGCGCTGCTCCGGCAGATGCTGGAGGGCCGGCGGGGCTGGCCGCTGGACCATCCGGGTAACGTGGCCTTCGAGCAGGAGATGCGCCGCCGGGGGATTGACGTGGCGGCCTGGGAGGGCCCGCTGCGGCGGAAGTTCAGCGTCCACGGCCGGGAGTGGGAGGCCTACGCCGAGGCCGATCCTCTGCGCATCTTCGAGATGGGCAACCTGTTCGACACCTGCCTGAGCGTGGGCCGGTACAACGACTACTCGACCATCGCCAACGCGGTCGAGGCCAACAAGCGGGTGCTCTACCTGAAGGACGAACGAGGCGCCATCGTCGGCCGGAAGCTGATCGGGCTGGTACCGGGCCCGGAGGAAACTGGTGGCGGCGCGGTGTTGATCGGCTTCCGCTCATACGGTGCGCGCGAGCCCCTCCTGGAGGTGCGGGAGGACGACCGGCACGGCCGCGCGTGGGTGAAGATCGTCTTCGACTTGTTCTGCCACGACATCGCCGTGAAAGTGCGGGCTCGGCTGGCCTCGGAGGAGGACGCCCAGGAGGAGCTGTCCCGGCCGCTGCGGCTGTTCACGCGGTGGTACAACGACGGCGCCGAGAACTTTGACCCTTGGGTGCTCAAGGCCGGCGCCGGCGGAAGCGTGCTGGAAGCCGGGGGCGCGGAACGGGTGGTGGCCGTTCTGCTGCGGACGGTCGAGGAGAGGGTATTGTCCTGGGCTGACTACCCCGGCCAGCGTCCCGCCGTGGTGCGGGCTTTGCTGTGGCTGGGAGACGAGGCGCTGCGAGTGTTGGAGCGGCTCCACCTCTGCGTGCTGGGTCCGGAAGCACTGGCATTCCTCAGACGGCACAGCCCGAGCGTGGATGTGCAGCGCTGGATTGTCGGGCACATGTAGGGGCGGGGCGCGGATGGAACTCCACGCACCGCATGAAAAAGGCGCCGTTGCAGAGGAGGCTGCCGGAGGGGGAGGCGCACGTGCCGCAGACGCCGACGCCGCAACTGGTCAGGTATTCGATGGCGCCCCGCGCTAACCTGGATGCGCCAGGCCATGCGGCGGAAGAGAAACCCCCTGTGGATCGAGCGCGCCTCCTCGCCGAAGACCTCGCGGTACTTCTCCTTGAGCTGCCCGGTGGTCATCTGGCGCAGGCTCTCGGTCTCTTAGGCGGCGGCGAGCAGGTCAGCGATCTCGCGGGTCACTTCGGCGAGCGCCAAATCGCGGCGGGGCATGAGCGGTCTCTCCTCGGACCACACACAGCCATCTCCGCCGCGCGGTCAACGCGCTGTCTGGCGGGTCTCGTTAACTATATACGCTCGGAGTGTGAGAGACGTCCGGACCGGGGTCCATTAAGTGACCAGTGTTGCCAAGAAACCGCAGAGAGACTGCGCCACGCGGGTAGGAGTCGAATGCTCGGACGACTGAGGTACTGCCCAAGAGGGAACCCATCATTCCGCCGTGCTGCGGCGGCCCCGGTGGCCCATCGGTGACAGAGAGCTTTGGGCGAGGCATTTCTGGGCATGGTCGAGGCAGGCTAGGCCGATCGGACGGTGAAGCCTTGTCAGCTTTCAACGCCGGCAAGATTCGGGGTGTGGTATCCTTCCTGCTATCGGGGAGAGCGGAAATGGAAAAGCGGGATAGTACCTCTGAAAGAGGCCCCTCCATGGGCAGCCTAAAGCTTTCGGGACCACGCGTCACGGCGCGGTGTGGAGAGCTTTGTGCGCTCATATCGCTTGCCCTGCTCCTTCTGGAGCTGGGCTGCGCACGCCAATCGCCACCAGTCACCTCTGCCACGACCGGGACCGGGGTCGAGGAACGGACCCTGCCGACTCGCGCACCGCAGCAACCGGCCACGGCCGCCTTAAAGGAGCGCACATTTCCCGTTACCCTCGTATACAGGTCTGGAAGGAAAGCGGATCTCGAACTGCTGGAACACATGCAGGGCCCAGTCCTCCGTTTTTCCGCGGATGTCGAGCCCGGAGAACCAGCGCGCGCACTCGGTGGAATGGCCATCCCGTTTGAAAACATAGAATCGGTTACGTTCGGTGACAAGTACTGGGGATGGTACAAGTGCACTGTTAGGTACGTCAATGGCTCAGAAGACGCTGGTTACATTAGCGCCGACTCTATTTTCTTCGCTTACGATCGTAGCTTGCCGAGTCCCCGCACTAACGTTACCGCCCCCCTGCTCAGCAGGATCGTATTCAAGACCACAAAGAAGTGACACAACGAGCCCGAGGAGGGCACAGCCGTTCCAGAGCGTGCCGGTTGCGCGCGCACGGCGGCGCTCAGCGAGCGGTAGACTTGGCGGTCATACTCGAAGCCGTCCTTGCGGACCAACACCACCACGTCCTTGCCCCGGACACGCCGGACGAGCCTTGTGCCCGGCAGCGGCAGCCGTGGATCAGCGGTGGGCGGAACACACGCCTCGACGGTGCGACGCTCGTCGGGCTCGTCCTTCAGGAAGTTTTTCGGCGCCCGGATGCGCAGATCGGCGTCGTTGGCGATCTCGAGGGCGCGCTGGCGGGCGCGTTCAGACAGGCCGCCCCAAGCGTTGGCCTGGATGCGCCAGGCGATGCGCCGGAACAGGAACTGCTTGTGGTTCGAGCGCGTCTCCTCGCCGAACACCTCGCGGTACTTCTCCTTGAGCTGCCCCGTGGTCATCTGGCGCAGGCTCTCGGTCTCTTAGGCGGCGGCGAGCAGGTCAGCGATCTCGCGGGTCACTTCGGCGAGCGCCAAATCGCGGCGGGGCATGAGCGGTCTCTCCTCGGACCACACACAGCCATCTCCGCCGCGCGGTCAACGCGCTGTCTGGCGGGTCTCGTTAACTATATACGCCGGCGGCGTGGAAGATGTCCGACTTGGGGTGAGTCGATCACGCGCGGCCGTTAACCAAGTGGTTACATGGAATGCCTCGACCACGTCAGAGTCCATTGTCCCCGGCAGGGAAGGCAAAGCCTTTGCCCCCGAAGACCGCCCGTCCAACCCCAGTAGCCGGAGCAGGGTTTCCGCCTGAATCCTCTTAAGCAGATCCGGCTGAGCAAAGCTTCGCGGATTGAATCGCGCCATAGCGAAGCCTGCCTTCAGAGAATCTGGC